>JAISZZ010000018.1 GCA_031284385.1 Treponema sp. | reverse complement strand
GCTTCAAATATAGCTACTGCATTGGAGCGGCGGAACAAAGGTTCGCTGTTGTTGATGCGGGTACGGATTTTGTACCATACATCCTGTTTTAGGATTCTTAAAAGTCGCATACATATACTTCAACTTGGAATCGCGATTTGCTTTGATTTTCCGGCGTTTAATGCTTTTGTGGGTCAAGTTTAGGATGAAGATGGGTCAGTACCAGCGTTTTTTAGAAAAAGAAAAAAGGAGGCGATTGTGCAAAAAATCGCTTTACTTTTATCATAGACGCAGGGGCACGGACAATAACGGTGGCTATATGTCACAGACAGTATGGAAATGCGCCCCCTTTGTATAAAAATCATTGTGTACATAGTAAATTGCACGGAAAATAACTGACATACCCGCGTATTTAAAACCCCGCCTATGACATGCTACCGCTTAGCGGACTTAAACCCGCCGGCGGGTCTATATAGACAAAACATTTAACCGCATATACCCTCTTAAACAGCATGAAATTTGGAACTTTGCTGATACACAATGGCCACGAGACGGACGAAGCTACGGGCGCTTTGGGAACGCCCGTCTATCAGACTTCCACATTTGACCGTGGGCCTGATTTTAGGCCTGAGAATCCGCCGCCTCCCGCAGGACGGCTCGAGTACGATTATGCCCGTTCCGGCAACCCCACAAGAAAGGCGCTGGAAGATTCTGTGGCGCTGCTAGAAGGCGGTTCCAATGCTTACGCTTTTGCGAGCGGAATAGCAGCCGTGTCTTCCGTGCTGGGAATATTTTCTGCCGGGGATCATATCATAGCGGCGGAGGATATTTACGGCGGTTCTTACCGGATACTGAATACATACTTCAAGCGCTGGGGATTGGATCATACAGCGTTGAGCCATGTAACGCCTGAAACAGTACGCGCCGCGATAAGACCCGCGACAAAGGTGCTGTTCATGGAAACTCCGTCCAACCCGTTGTTGAAGATAACCGATCTGCGGGCTTGCTGCGAGTTTGCGCGGCAGGCCGGCCTAATCATCATTGTTGATAATACGTTTATGACCCCGTTATTGCAGCGCCCGCTCGAACTTGGCGCGGATATTGTCGTACATTCGGCGACAAAATTTTTGGGAGGGCATAGCGACGTTCTAGCTGGAATTGCCGTAACAAAAACGCCGGAATTGGGCAGGCGCGTTTACATGGTTCAAAATAGTTTTGGGGCCGTGCTTGGGCCATGGGACTGTTTTCTTGTAGCGCGGGGAATTAAAACGCTAAAGGTAAGGCTTGAGGCGCAGCAGGAAACCGCTTCACGGCTTGCGGACTTTTTTTCGAGTCATAAGAATATTGAAACGGTCTACTATCCGGGGCTGGCCGGTCATCCGGAAAACGAAATTCACGCCTCGCAGTCGGCAGGCCCCGGCGCGGTACTTTCGTTCAGGACAAAAACCGTTGAGCAAGCGCGGACTTTTCTTGGAAAAACGCGGCTTGCCGCTACAGCCGTGAGTCTGGGCGGCGTGGAAACGATAGCATCCTATCCGGCGCGTATGAGTCACGCCTCGATTCCGGCGGCGGAACGGGAACGGCTCGGCATCACCGGCGCATTGATACGGATTTCGGCAGGTCTGGAAGATGTTGATGATCTTATCGAGGATTTCGACAGGTCTCTATCTTAAATAGATGGCCGATATTTTAGGAGGAAAGTTATGAAAGCGGAAACCATACTCGTGCGCGGGGCGCATTCCTTTGATCCGGTTACCGGCGCTGTGAGTACGCCCATTTACCAGAGCGCGACATTCAGACATCCGGCATTGGGAGAATCCACCGGTTATGATTATTCACGCTGCCTAAACCCAACACGCTCCGTTTTGGAGAGCACTCTGGCTCTCGCGGAACACGGAAAGTACGGTCTGGCGTTTTCCAGCGGTATGGGAGCCATATCATCGCTTATAAAACTGTTCAAACCCGGCGATCATATCATAGTTTCCGCCGATTTGTATGGCGGTACATACCGTTTATTCAATGAATACTATCAAAGTTACGGATTTTCGTTCTCTTGGACCGATACAAGTGATTTTGAACAGATAGAAAAAGATTTTTGCGCCAAAACTAAGGCTATTTTTGTGGAAACTCCGTCAAATCCCATGATGAAAGTAACGGATATTCGCCGCTGCGCCGGTTTTATCCACGATAGAGGCGGTCTTCTGATAGTTGATAATACATTTTTAACCCCATGGCTGCAAAATCCGCTCGATTTTGGCGCTGATTTTGTGATTCACAGCGGGACAAAGTACCTAGCGGGGCATCATGACACGCTTTCCGGCTTCATAGTTCATTCAAACGACGATGCGGAAGCGCGTCTGCGCGATGCACAAATGAGCGAGGGCGCGACGCTTTCACCGTTTGATTCATGGCTCACGCTGCGCGGCTTAAAAACGCTCGCTCTCAGGATGGAAAAGTCGGAAAAGAACGCCGGCGCTGTAGCCGAATGGCTCCGCAAACATCCCGCCGTTGAAGAAGTATTTTGGGTGGGTTTTCCAGACCACCCGCAGTATCAGCTTTCAAAAAGTCAATCGCGGGGGGGCGGAAGCATGGTTTCCTTTTACATGAAGGAACCAAGCCTCATTCCGCAAGTGTTAAAAAAAGTTTCGCTGATAATGTTTGCGGAAAGTTTGGGCGGCACCGACACGCTGATAACCTATCCTGTGATTCAAACGCATAGCGCGATACCCGAAGCGATGCGCCTTGCCGCCGGGGTAAGCGACAAACTGCTGCGCCTATCAATCGGCATAGAAGATGCGGACGACCTTATCGAAGATCTGGATCAGGCAATGAATTTTTAAGCAAGCGCTGATTAATTATTAATTCATCATGAGGGGGGCGCTGTTTCCATACCTTTTGCGGCACATAGCCGCTTTTATCGTCGCGCCCCCCTGTCTCCAAAGCCTGCGGCTTTTCCGCCACCCCCCAATCCGCTGC
>JAISZZ010000011.1 GCA_031284385.1 Treponema sp. | reverse complement strand
AGTATCTGCGTTCATCTTTATCTCCCTTATACCTCTACCGAGGCGGTATCGTAAACATAGTTATAGGCCGTAATGAAGAAGAAGTTTTGCGGAGCCGTCAGGTTCCGGTTAAACTCAATATAGGTTTTATCACCGCTCTTGCGGACGGCGATGCCCCAAACATTTTTTCCTTCATCGGTCGGTACGATCAACCCGTCATCCTTCCAGTCGCGCGCGGCGTTCAGCAGGGTCTTTTCCGCTTCACTGACCTTTGAAATCCCGGGCCGCCCGACGTCAACGCTAAACCGGTTGCGCAGATCGCGGTTCATATACAAATCCTCGCGCACCATTGACCGCTCGACAAGTTGCAGCTGGCTGCCGCCCTGATAGGCGGTCATGGCGCGGATAACCGCGAGACGGTTATCGTCCGTGGTTCCGCAGCAAAGTACGCCGCCCTTGATGAGCTTTTCCATTTCAGGGATTTTGAGCTTGGCAAGGAATTTATTCACCTTGACGTTCTTCCAGGTAAGCGGTTCATTGACCGCTACCGCGCATTCCATGCCCATAAGCATACAAGCGACATAAGAAGCCGCCACATCTTCCGCCAATCCGGTAAGCGGCGAATTGACATTGGCGGCGGGGTAGACGTATGAGCCGTACTTGCTGTTGAGCGACTTCGCGTTTGCCAAAGCCTCCGCTATCGTCTCGCCCTTCGCGCCGCCCAGAAGCCATGTGCGCTCTTTCCGGTTGACCGTACCGGACATGAGCGCGCAGTGGTTGCCGATAAGCACGTGCACGGTATGATCCGTAGAAGGCGATGAAATAATCTGAATATCCTCGGTTTCCAGCTTCCCGAGGGCATAGTTCCAGTCGTCAACGGTGTAGGTTCCCGCCGCCGCGCCGGTGAAGTACACAAAATCGGTATCGACATCCGGCATAATGTTTGCCGCGCCGGACGCTTTTTCCACATTGCCCGCGCCAACATAGTATGAATTTTCGAGTGCCGCAATAAGCGCGTAAAGGTTGCTTGTAAGTGTCTTCTCCGCCGTAATATCAAGGCTTGTAACCGCGTCAAGATGGTTCGCGGGAACATTCGATTCCGTCTCAATCTGAGCAGCCGCAAAAACGCCGGTATCGTTCAGGCGGGCTACAACCTGTTCAATCGTTGGAAAGTCATCAAAAAGAATTTCGATGCTATCTTCCGCGCCGGTTACGGCAATCGAAAGTTTCTCATTATCAATCGTTACCGTAGCGGCATCACCCTCGCCGGTGTAGAGCAGAGAGAAGGATTCCTTGCCGATATTGTCAATTTCCTCGGCGGTTTCGTCATTCCCTTTGAAAACAAAGTTGACTTTCTTTGTCCCGGCATCGGTTCCCGCTGAAAACCGCATTTTCAGTTGATTGGCCGGAACGCCATACGCGGATGATTTCAAATTGAGAATGACGTTTTCTCCGGACTTCATATTCCGGACAGACTGCGTATTTCCGTTCACGACCATCGCGAAAATCTTTTGCGGGGTATAATCCGGGGAAGGATTGAAGGCAAGGGCGACCGCTTTTAAGAGCTCGCCGTCGCCCAAAATCTCCTGCGCTTCCCTTGGCGTGGAGAATTCGTTCAACACCCCCGCCATACCCATGTTTGACTTACCGAGTATAACGCCGTTTCCCGCCGAAATGCCGCTATGCCCGCCGATTGCCGCGCTGCGCGAATACGCGCCCGGCACATAATGCTCCGTCCGTTGCCCGGCAGAGCTAAAAATTGCTGGTCCTATACCCATCGTATACCTCCGTTACCGTACCGGCTTTGACAAAAGGGTCTTTACGGTCTGTTCCCATTCGTCAAAGCTCAATATCTTTGTTTTATACAGCGACCTTACCAATGCGCCGACCTCCGCGCCAAGCAGAGCTCGTTTCAGATACTGGTCTACCGTCATTTTCTTGTTCCCGTCAGGCTTCTTTACTTCCTCTTTCAAATCATCCGGGGGGTCGTGAGGCTCCCCGTCCGCCGGAGTTTCACCCGCCTGACTCCGCTCCGCTTCCTGCCGCCTCGTTATATCCTCGTCCGATAATAACGCTCCGGCCCGTTCCTTCTTGTCCCTTGACATGGTTTATTACCTCCATAAAATCAATATTTTCATCGACTATTTCCGTGTCGATTACGATCTGCCTAATCGTGTAATCCGCTTCAAAAGTGATACACGACCCCCATAGGTCAATGCCGAATTCTCCGTTAAAATTATTACTCCGCTGTCCGCGCACGGTGTTATCAAACAGTGAAAAATCGTTCTCTTCATACAGTTTTTCAAAGTATTCTCTCATAAAGCCGCCCACAAAAAGCCTCACCGCTTCATAGAGCTCATTCTTTAACTGTATGTTTTCCGCCCATATTTCTATGGATAGCCGTTCATGTCTGCGTATTTTGCATGATATCCCATATACGCTTCCTCTCTCATTAACAACGCCGCGTATCGCGTGGTATTTCTCCGGAGTCATCATCATATAGCCGGATTTTTCCAGAGGGCTTTTGCCCTCCGGTTCGCACGGGTTCACATCCTCCGGCGAGAACACCACACCGCCTGTTTCGATTAAACCGGCCAGTTCCATGGGTTTTTCATCCTCCATCGTAGCAACCACAACAGCCGGGAAAAGACTGGTCTGACGGGCATCGCCGTCAGCCGAGCTGAACAGACGCGCAAAGGGATGTTTATTCGTAACGTTCACTTCAACGTTCTTATAGAAATCCGCAAGTCCAAGAGTGTTAAAATAATCCTGCAAGGCTTTAACGACGTTCTGCTCAAGAATCAAGCCTTTATTCAGAAAGAAAATCATCCACACCTCCCAAGCACGGTTTTTAAGTGCAACATGGTTTTTTGATAAGAATCCGAGTACGGCGCAAGCCCGATGCGGTTTGTTGATTTTCTCATTAGAAGCAGTAATTTCATAAGTTTGCCAAATCCCCCATGATCGCTGCTTCTACAGCGTCGTTAATCCCATTACGCG
>JAISZZ010000045.1 GCA_031284385.1 Treponema sp. | reverse complement strand
CGTATCACCCATTATAATCTCCTCAAATAAAAATATTTTTCATATCTCTGCTAAACGCCGGAAGATATGACCGCCGCTTTCATTGATTTTACATAATCAAAGATATGAGCGCCAGCATCCCCGCCATATTTTTCAATGATTTTGACGATTGCGCTGCCTACTATCACGCCGTCCGCGATTTTAGCTATCTCCGCCGCCTGCTCCGGCGTGTTGATACCGAAACCTACCGCCACCGGAATCTTCGCGGCGGCCTTAGCCGTTTCAACGATGGTTTTTAAGTCGGTTTCTATCGCCGCCCGCGTTCCAGTTACCCCCATAGACGACACAACATACAGAAAACCGGCGGCGCTGCGCGCAATTTCTTTTATCCTGTGTTCGGAAGTGGGGGCGACAAGCGGGATAAGGTCTACGCCATATTCCGCCGCCACGTTTACCTCGCCGCTTTCCTCAAACGGCAGGTCGGGTATTATCACGCCGTCAAGCCCCGCCGCGGCGCACCGCTTGAAAAATGCATCCACCCCGTACTTGAATACCGGATTAAAGTATGAGAGAAAAACCAGCGGCGTTTCCGTCTTTTTACGCAGGTTTTCAACAAGTTTGAACATTTTCGCGAGGTTCGCACCGGCGCTCAATGCCCGCGCGTTGGCCGCCTGTATCACCGGCCCTTCCGCCACCGGATCGGAAAACGGGATACCTATTTCTACAAGGCCGGCGCCCGCCTCTATCATCTTTAATATAAATTCCTCGCTCTTTTCGATGGATGGATCGCCGCCCGTTACAAAGCCTATAAAGGCCGTATCTTTGTCAAATGCCCGCGCTATTCTACTCATGAATGTCCCTCCCGCGATACCGCGCGATGGCGGCGACATCCTTGTCCCCCCTGCCGGAGAGACAAACGATGATGTTTTCATCCTTGCCAAGCCGGGGCGCGAGGGTACGCGCATACGAAACAGCGTGGGCGCTTTCCAGAGCGGGAATGATTCCCTCAATTCTGGACAGATACTCAAACGCGCAGACTGCCTGTTCGTCCGTTACGCCGGTATATTCAGCCCGCCCCGAATCGTACAGATATGCGTGTTCCGGGCCGACCCCCGGGTAGTCTAATCCGGCGGAAATCGAATAGACGGGGGCTATCTGCCCCTCATTATCCTGACAAAAGTATGATTTCATGCCGTGAAATACACCGACGCTGCCTTTGTTTAACGCAGCCGCGTGTTTATCAGTGTCAACGCCGAGCCCCGCCGCCTCGCAGCCTATCAGACGTACCGTTTTATCCTCGATAAAACGGTAAAATATGCCTATCGAGTTGCTTCCGCCGCCAACGCACGCGACAACCGCGGCGGGCAGGCGGCCTTCTGCCTCTAATATTTGCTCCCGCGCCTCATTTCCTATAACACTTTGAAAATCACGCACTATCGTAGGGAATGGGTGCGGCCCCATCACGGAACCGAGCAAGTAATGCGTGTCGTGAACACGCCGTGTCCATTCCCTCATCGTTTCGTTCACGGCATCTTTCAGGGTTTGCGTGCCGCTTGTAACGGTGTTCACTTTCGCGCCTAGAAGTTCCATCCTGTACACGTTCAACGCCTGCCGCTCAGTGTCCTCCCTGCCCATAAAAATTTCGCACTCCATTCCGAGCAGCGCCGCGGCTGTGGCTGTGGCCACTCCATGCTGTCCCGCGCCGGTCTCCGCTATCAGGCGGGTTTTCCCCATTCTTTTGGCAAGCAGCGCCTGACCTAACACATTGTTAATTTTGTGCGAACCGGTATGGTTTAAGTCTTCGCGTTTAAGATATATTTTCGCGCCGCCCAAATCCGCCGTCATCTTGCGGGCAAAGTACAGTAAAGACGGCCGCCCCGCGTAATTTTTGAGCAGATCATCCAATTCACGCCTAAAATCAACATCATTCTTAAAATGATTGTACGCGCTCTCCAGCGCGATTATCTCGTTTATAAGCGTTTCGGGGATGTACTGGCCGCCGTAAATCCCGAACCTTCCTTTTTGCATAACATATTCCTCGATGTTATCAGACTAAATAAGCACTCCCTTGCTGTCAACTACCTACATAAGGGAAGCGCTGTTTTATGCGAATGTGCATTGCCAATGAAATGCGCTTGTTATTTAGGGCAGCGATGCTGCGCCGGCGAAATTGGATGCCAGCCGACGCCTGCCTGAGTCCGCCGTAAGTCCGCTTGAGTCCGCCGTGAGTCCGCCTGAGTCCGCTTGTCGAGTATATCCAATGTATGTATAATCAAAACAATGATAATCAGATCAAAAGCGCCGCTCAGACTTGGGCTCGCGGGCGGTGGAACGGACATAGCCGCGTACTACAACATTTATGGCGGGAGCGTACTGAACGCGACTGTCGATATGTACGCTTACTGTATAATCGAGCCGGCTAACGAGCGTAAAATAGTGTTCAACGCTCCAGATATTGATATTGTTGAAGAACACTATTCAGAGGAAAATCTTGAAACTTCAAATATTCTGTCGCTGCATTCAGGTGTTTACAACAGAATCATAGCGGATTACAACAATCACAAACCGCTTTCATTTACAATGACGACATATTCAGACGCGCCGGCAGGTTCGGGGCTAGGTTCATCCTCCACGATGGTTGTCGCGATTGTAAAAGCCTTCGTTGAGTGGCTAAATCTGCCGTTGGGTGAATACGACATCGCGTCTCTGGCTTATAAAATCGAGCGTGATGACCTTAATCTGGCAGGCGGCAAACAGGATCAGTACGCGGCTACTTTTGGCGGCTTTAACTTTATGGAATTTTATGAAAATGAGCGCGTTATAGTGAATCCGCTCCGCCTTAAACGCTGGATTCGGAATGAGCTGGAGGCCTCTTTAGTGTTGTATTACACAGGAATATCCCGCGAGAGCGGCAATATAATAAATCAACAAATAGAAAACACGAATAAAAAAAATAAAATCAGTATAGAAAATATGCATGAGCTAAAAAGGCAATCTGTATCGATGAAGGAAGCTATTCTAAAAGGCGATCTAAAAACTTTTTCCAGCAGCTTATCGAAAAGCTGGCTCGCAAAAAGAAAAATCGCCGATTTAATAACAAACTCGTTTCTTGACGATATTTATCAGTACGCGATAGACAGCGGCGCGGAATCGGCAAAAATATCGGGAGCGGGCGGCGGCGGCTTTATGATGCTTTACTGCGACCCGTGCCGCCGAATACATCTGATACGGGCGTTGAAGGAAAAAGGCGGGGTTGTCCTCACTCCCTCATTCACCGAAATCGGCACCCAGTCATGGACCATATACTCGCGCAAAGAGGACTGACCCTCCCCTCCCCCACATATACCGTCAGTATGCCGCCTGCTCACCCGCTATTCGTTCCAACGCCCGAATTTTTGTATTTTTTGATTCCGGTATCGAACAAGAACGGTGGGTGAACGTCGGCAAAGATAGTCGATGTCGCGGGCGATAACATCTTTTATACGCGAGGCGGTAAGACTGGGGTCATTGTGCGCTCCGCCCTCCGGTTCGGAAATAACGCCGTTTATTACGCCGAACTTCAACAGGTCCGGGCTGGTCATGCGCAGCATCGCGGCGGCTTCTTTTGCCTTTGCGGAATCGTGAAGCAGTATCGAGGCAAAACCTTCGGGGCTGATAACCGAATATATCGCGTTTTCCAGCATATAAATTTTATCGCCGACACTGATTCCGAGTGCGCCGCCTGACCCGCCCTCGCCTATAATTATACAAATTATAGGCGTTTTAAGCTGGCTGAAATCACGGAGATTGCGGGCTATCGCCTCGCCTATGCCGCGTTCCTCCGCGCCGAGTCCGGGATACGCGCCCGCCGTGTCAACAAGTGTGATGACTGGTCTATGAAATTTTTCCGCCTGCTTAGCGAGCCGCAGCGCCTTACGGTAACCTTCTGGATTTCCCATGCCGTGGTTGCGGAACATATTTTCTTTGAGCGTACGGCCTTTCTGATTAGCGATGATTGTAACGGGGCGTCCGTTAAAAAAAGCCAAGCCGCCTATAATGGCGGGATCATCGCCAAAATTCCTATCGCCGTGCAGTTCTATAAAATCGTCAAATATAAGCGATATGTAGTCCAGAGCGTTTGGGCGGTCAGGGTGACGGGCAAGCTCGACCCTGCGCCAGACAGCCTCGTTTTCCGAACCGGCCTTAATTTTCAATTCCAGAGCGCTCACTTCATCACTAAGATCAAGGCCGCCGTCTTTTGCCAAACGTTTTAATTCTTCAAGTTTCTTGCTTATTTCGTCCGTATTCACCGTTTATTCCTTAAAGTCCCGCAAAATCCTGAAATTTCACGGAGTGAAGTTCGAGCAAGGCGGAGATGAGGCGGCGTTGTTCCTTTCGAGCCGCGATAATATCGACAAAACCCTTATCCCGCTGGAATTCGGCTCGTTGAAAACCTTCCGGCAGCTTCGCGTGTATCGTACCTTCAATGACACGCGGGCCGGCAAAACCTATCAACGCGCCCGGCTCGGCGATAATTATATCGGCCAGCATTGCAAACGAGGCCGTAACTCCGCCGGTTGTCGGGTCGCACAGCACTGTAAAAAACGGCGCGCCGGCCTTATCCATCTCTGCCGCCGCGCTCGATGTTTTGGCCATCTGCATCAGTGAAAATATCCCTTCCTGCATCCGCGCCCCGCCCGATGTCGCGTACACGATTAGCGGCAGCCGCTCCTTAACGCACTTCAACATGGCTTGGCATATCTTTTCACCTACAACAGAACCCATCGAACCACCCATAAAACTGAACGACATGAGCGCCAACACAGCAGGTTTTTTATCAATTTCACATATTCCCGTTATCACGGCATCCTTCATCCGCGTTTTTTCCACGGCTCCCGATAATTTTTTTTCGTAAGCCGAGAATTCAATCGGATTGCTGGAACTTATATTGCCAGAAAATTCGTTAAACGACCCTGTATCGCATAAATATCCGATACGATCCACCGGCTCCATGCGGTAATGATACCCGCAGGAAGGACAAGTCTTCAACGCGGCCTCAATCTCCGCCGCTCCATGCCGCCCGCCGCAGCCGGGGCAGGCATCGTCTATCATTTCATCGTTTGTATTAGCCACACTTAAACGGTATACGATTTTGTTGAAAAAAACCATACCGCCCGCCGCCGGCGCGTCAATTTTACTTTACAGGTAAGGCGCATCTCCAAGTACGAAAATCATGAGGGGGGACGATTTCCATACCTTTTCCGGCATATAGTCGCTGTTTCGTCCGTCCCCCCTGCGCCCGCACACGGCAACTATGTTGCCTCTGTTGCGGTCTACCCCCCAAAAATTCACTGAAATTTATTCACGGATTATACGGATAATCAGATTACACGGATAATACAGATTTTCCTTCATAAATCGCTAAGGAAGCACTGATTTATGCGAGTGCGCATTCGTCAACGTAGTTGACGCAATCGGTGCTACTTTAATGCGAATGTCAACGAAGTTGACACATTTGCGTAATGAAATGAGCTTGCTCCTTAG
>JAISZZ010000040.1 GCA_031284385.1 Treponema sp. | reverse complement strand
AACACGGATAACGATGGCACGGTTACGATATATGGCCGGAACGCCCACTCCGCTGAGGAAGCTAAACAGGCGGTGATGGGTATTGTCGCCGATCCGGAGACAGGCAAGATTTACAACGGCAAGGTAATGCGGCTGATGGAGTTCGGCGCGTTTGTCGAAATCCTGCCCGGAAAAGAGGGACTCGTTCACATATCGAAACTTTCCCGGCAGCATGTCGCGCAGGTTTCCGATGTACTAAAAGAAGGGCAGCAGATTCCGGTCAAACTTCTTGAAATTGACAAGATGGGCAGGCTCAACCTGTCATACATAGACGCGATTGATCCGGATGGGGCGCCGCCGCCGTCCGAAAATAGACCTTACAGGCAGGAACGCCCGCGCTACGACCGTCCGCGCCGCGATGACCGCCCACGCTACAGGTAGCCTTATCCGGCAAGCGGACTTCGTTGTTGTAGACCGCCGTTTTCAAGGATTCGAAGTCTAAAACAGCGGAGTTTTAATGTCAAAAGCGGCCATCCTGATAATCGAGGATGATGAAGAGATACAAGAATTACTCTCCCTAGCGATGAGCGGGGAGGGTTGGCGGCTCATTATGGCAAAAACCGGAGAAGAGGGCTTTGCCATGTTGAGGCGTGAAGCCGCAAAATGCGTGATACTTGATATTATGCTGCCGGGCATGGACGGCTTTACCGTACTGAAAAAGCTGAAAGCATCGCCGGAACTGGGACATATACCCGTGATCATGACTACGGCGCGCGGCGAGGATGCGGACATCGTAACGGGGTTGGAACTTGGCGCTGATGATTATGTTGTAAAACCCTACAGCCCCAGAGTTTTAATTGCAAGAGTGCGCGCCGCGTTGCGCCGGCAGGAAGAAGGCGCGTCTCCAGCCGCCCAACGAAACTTTTTGCGGGAAGGCAGCGTGAGTCTTGACGCTGTAAAGCACGAAGTTTTGATAGGCGATGTTCCGCTCGAACTTTCCGCTACTGAATTTTCACTGTTACGCACATTTTTATTGAGCCCCGGGCGGGTCTTTTCACGAAATCAGATAATCGCTGAAATTCACGGTGACGGCTATCCCGTTACCGACCGTTCCGTGGATGTTCAAGTCATGTCCCTTAGAAAGAAAATGGGTCCCGCAGGCGATATGATTGAAACAATTCGCGGTGTGGGTTACAGATTAAAACCGGCATGAAAACCATCTTTGGCAAGAGCCTGCTGGTACTGACTGCGGCAGCGCTCGGCCTTTTCTGTTTCTTTGTCATAACAGTGCTTGTGTTTATGAACACGCTTTACTACGAAACGAACACGCGGAATATAAGGGATGCGGCGCTGCTTTTGGCGAATCAGAATATTCCGTGGCAAAATATGCCGCGTCATAATTTGCCGCCTGCCAACAGCGCTTACCGTGTTACCATCGTAAACAAAGATGGAACAGTTGTTTTTGATTCGCATTTTGCGGCAGATAGTATGGAAAATCATGGCAGCCGCCCGGAATTTGTTTCAGCTCTCGCCGGAAAAGAAGGCGGCGCGCTGCGAAAATCGGATACGGCAGGGATGGACAACCTGTATTTTGCGTTGCCGTTGTATGGCGGCGGATTTTTTGGGGATGAAAACGCGCATCCGCCTGTGAGCGGAGCGCTTCGTCTCGCGCTGCCTGTGGCGAATTTCCGCAGCCGCATAGCCGCCGCCGTGATTCCAAACCTGTATCTGCCGCTGTTAATCATAGCCGCCGCCGTTGGAGCTGTCTATCTGTTTTCCAGCTCGCTGGGACGTTCATTTATGCGGCTGGAAAAACTTGCCAAAACCGTGTCTTCCGCGCCGCATACGGAAATTGCGGCGCTGCCGCCGGTGATTTCAGTTTCAGATACGGAGGAATTCAGGACGCTGGAAACCGCCCTGCGTGAAATGGCAGCCGAGCTTGCGCGGCGCATAGAAAAAGCGCGAGCGGAAGGCAGCCGCCTTGAGGGTATACTGAACGGCATGAACGAAGCCGTATTTGCGATGGATGACAATTTGCTTCTGCGCCTTGTGAATCCCTGCGCCCGTAAACTTTTTGATATACCGGACGGCGGCGGGAAGCGTTTTTTGGAAGCGGTTCACGCCACGGAACTGGAAGCCGCCGCCCGCCGTGTGCTTGCCTGCGGATTGCCAGAGGAAACGGAGTTGAGTCTTTTGGCGGGCGGAGGGCGGCATTTTTTCCGTGTTTTTGCCGGACCGCTCAAGCCGGCGGGCGGCGTTATCATCGTGCTTGAAGACATTACCCGCCTTAAACGCCTTGAACAGATACGCAAGGATTTTGTCGCCAATGTTTCGCACGAGTTGCGGACGCCGATTCAGCTAATAAAGGGATACGCCGAGACTCTGCTGTACCTGCCGCCGTCAGATGCCGAAACGCTGCGCCGCGGCATCACGATTATTCAAAAAAACGCCGCCGCGATGGAATGTATTACAACAGACTTGTTGAGTCTTGCCGCCATCGAAGATTCTGGCGGTGGACGTCCCGAAACGGTGGAGCAGAAAATCAAGCCGTTGTTGGACGAGGCGGCGGACGCGGCTACATTCCGCGCTCGTGAAAAAAATACCGTTATTTCCGTTGACTGCCCGCCGGAGCTGAGCGCCAAGGTTCACGGCACTCTTATGGTTCAAGCCGTAATAAACCTGCTTGATAACGCTGTAAAGTACACGCCGCATAATTCAAAAATCAGTGTGCGCTCTTTCGAGAGCGGCGGCGAAATTGTCATTGAGGTTGAGGACAGCGGGGCGGGCATACCGCCTGAACATTTAGAGCGAATATTTGAGCGTTTCTACCGGATAGACCGCGCCCACGCTCGCGCCGCCGCCGGCGCGGGGCTGGGGCTGGCGATAGTCCGCCATATCGCGTTGATACACGGCGGAACAGCCGAAGCCGAAAGCCGCGCCGGCGAAGGCTCTATCTTTAGAATAAAATTTCCAGCCGGCGTGTGAATCAAAAACACCGTACGGGACAGCAAGGCAAGTACCTGTATACTCAAATTAAGCAGATGCCGCACACGGCGCGATCACCACTTATGCGGGACAAAGCCTTCCGGAACATCTATTTTTAACGTATCGCCGCTCTGTTCAACCAGATAAAGGCCGTTTTTAAAAACAAATTCCCTGACACCATGCGGGACTACTGCGGCGGCCACCGCTCCAAAAAGCTTTCTTTTATCACCATGTTCATCGGAATATGCCCGCAGTTTTTCCATACGGGCAATGTGGTCGCGGACATAGGTTACCGTTAACTTTGATTTTACCTCCACCACCATCACCGCATCGCCGTTTTCCAGCAAAGCATCAGCTTCTGCAATGAATTTGCCATATGGATCCTTGAAAGCTACATTCGTGCCTATTTTTCCAAAACGGAAGCCCAATTTATTGAACTTGTCCAATAAATTGGGAGCGACAATATGCTCCACCAACTCGCCGAAACGTCCGCCCAGTTCTCCGATCTTACGGTCAGTTTCCTTCATTTGACGGTCGGTCTCCTTCATTTGAATGGCTGTTTCCTTCAGTTGAAGGTCAGTCTCCTTCATTTTAAGGGCTGTTTCCTTCACTATGCAGTCGGTTTCCTTTATCAGATCTCTGATTTCTTTTATCTCACGATCAGCATTCTTTCTTTCGAGGGCTGTTTCCTTTACTATGCGGTCAGTGTCCTGTAATACTGCCCATAGCTCTTCGAAAGAAAGTAATTTCGGAATATTCGGGTTTTCTGTTATCACGTAAAAAGCGTATCATATTCCTTGGAATAGAAACAATAGTTCACTGTCAATGCGCAGCGATTTTACATTTACCCGTCAGGTTCGCCGCTAAGAACTCGGAAATTATAAAAGGGGGCGCTATTTCCATACATTTTGCGGCACATAGCCGCTTTCTCGCCGCGCCCCCCTGTCTCCAGCCGCCGCTTGCGCGCCGTCTTCCGCCACCCCCCAATCCGCCGCTCTCATCAGCCCCGGCTGGAGACACCCGCACAATGGCTGGAGTTTGCGCCGCAACGCTGTCGCGTTGCTTATGGAGTTTCGGTCGCAAACGCTTGTGCGTTTGCTTACCCGAAACTCCATAAGTAAGCCGCTTTGCGGCTTACGGCAGTGGCTTACGGCACGATTAAAGCGCTCAAAACATAAATGTAAAATTGCTGGTCAATGCGCATACGGCGAGCAGGGCAGCTTGACGCTGTACCCGGATAGCCGGTAAGCTTAATATCGAGAGGAAATAATTGTGATACCCAAAATAATCCATTATTGCTGGCTGTCGAATGACCCGGTACCGGCGGATTATCAGCGCTGCATGGCGACGTGGAAAGAAAAACTCCCTGATTATGAACTTATACTTTGGAATACCAAACATTTTGATACAAACAGCGTACTTTGGGTAAAACAGGCCTTTGAAGCTGAGCTTTATGCGTGCGCCGCCGATTACATCAGGCTTTACGCGGTTTATAATTACGGTGGAATATATCTTGATATGGACATGGAAGTTGTAAAGCCGTTTGACGGTCTTTTGAATTCAGAATTGATACTCGCCTATGAAAATCATATAAACGAAAATATAGAGGCAGGATGTTTCGGGGCGGCGATAAATCATCCGTATATAAAAAAATGTATGGAGTATTTTGAAAAAACGCCGTTTTTTGACCCAAGCCTGCGGACGGAGGTGATGAGTCTGCCGCGTACCAAACGCCATAAATTTGTTGACCCGCTGATTCTGCCTGAGATTATGAAAAACGCGGCAAAAGAATTTTTTAATTACGGTGGATTTAAATTTTATTCACGCGATTACTTTACGGCAAAAAATATTGTAACTGGAAAAATTGAAACAACAAACAATACATTTACGATTCATAATTTTTCCAGCCTGTATCATTCGGAAGAATGGCTTAAAATCCGTAATACGGAACGAAAAATTTATGCCGTGCTGGGGCGGACGATAATCGCAAAACTAGGCTGCCATATTTATGTCGCGTCATGGCGCGTAAAAAAACATGGATTTTTTAAGGCGATAAAATACTATGTTGACAGATTTATTCTGCGAAAAATACCGGCGGAAATAATATGAGTTTTAACACGGCAGGAAGAGGGTTTCACCGCTCCATATATAGAATGCAATTCCGGTATGCGGTAAAAAGACTTTGAGGAAGCGCGGTGGATAAAGAAAACTGCGGAATTTCGGTGATTATTCCGGTATTTAACGTGGAAAAATATTTGCGGCGTTGTCTGGACAGTGTTTTATCGCAGACTTTCACTAATTTTGAAGTCATTATTGTTGATGACTGTTCACCGGATGCCTCGCCTGAAATATGTGATGTGTACGCCGAAAAAGACAGCCGCATAAATGTGATTCACAACGCACGAAATAGAGGACTCCCGCAGGCGCGAAAAATAGGTCTGGACGCGGCGTACGGGAATTATATTTTGTTTGTAGACAGTGATGACTGGGTAGAAAACAATATGCTGGAACTAATGTACAACAAAGCCGTCAGTGCGGATTTGGATATTGTATACTGCGGTTTTTATGAGAACACTGATGATGAGCAATGTGAACTTGACACTCCATTTTTGGATGATAAAATCGAAATGATAAAACAAATAGTTACATGGGGAAAATTTTCACCTGCAGTATGGAATAAGCTAATAAGACATGAGATATACAAAAAAATAGTTTTTCCGTTATACAGCTTTTGCGAGGATCGTCAGATTTCTCTTCAGACAATTCATTATGCTTCAAAAATTGGCTATATACAAGCCGCGTTATATCATTACTGCTATAATAAAGATTCGATATGTAATAATAATAACAGTTCGCGAATACTGCAAAGATATGTAGATCAATACAAAATAGCGGACTGGTCGATTACATTTTTAGAAAATAATTACAGCGCCTGTTTCAGCATATTTGAACCGGAATTAAGCGCCTATATAAATTCGTTAAAAATGCATTTTGTGCTGGAAAAACCCATCAGAGACAGATCTAAATTGCAAGAGTTGTATCCAGTTTCAAATAAGCGAATATTTGATTCCACATGGACCGAAGCATTATACAATAAAATGATTATATTTTTTGCAGTCAATAATCTTGCTTTTATCGCATATATGTTGGCAAATTTCTTTAATATGCTAAAAAACATATACCGCTTAATAGTTCCCAAAAATATACGTTCAATTATTTGGAATAAAAAAAACAAAAAGAGGATGCTGTGATACCTAAAATAATTCATTATTGCTGGCTGTCAAATGATCCGGTGCCGGTGGATTATCAGCGTTGTATGGCGACATGGAAAGAAAAACTCCCTGACTATGATCTTATGCTTTGGGATACCAAGCGTTTTGATATAAACAGCGTACTTTGGGTAAAGCAAGCGTTTGAGGCTGAGCTTTACGCATTTGCCGCCGATTACATTCGTCTTTGCGCGGTTTACAACTATGGTGGAATATATCTTGATATGGACATGGAAGTTATAAAGCCATTTGATGAACTTTTGAATTCGGAATTACTGATCGCTTACGAGAATCTTATAAGCGAAACCGAAAAGGTGGAGGCGGGATGTTTCGGGGCGGCGGTAAATCATCCGTATATAAAAAAATGTATGGAATACTATGAAAAAGTACCGTTCTTTGATGAAACCTTGCGGCCGCGTATTATGGGTATGAAGAAGTTGGTGCGGATAAATTTTATAAAACCGCTGTTTGCACCGGAAATAATGGGAAATGCAGCAAAAGATTTTTCTACTGATAAACAATTAAAAATTTATACACGTGATTATTTTACCGCAAAAGATCCTATAACAGGTGAGATAAAAAAAACTTCGAACACATTTACGATTCATCATTTTACGACGCAGTACCGTTCGGAACGATGGCGTAAAATCCGTAATACTAAACAATTAATTTGGAATATTTTCGGTAAAGAAACAGCAGTGTCAAAAATAATTATTCGTATTTATGGCGCAATGCTGCGCGTCAGGGCGCAAGGATTTTTTGTGTCAATTAAATACTATATTGATAGATTTATTCTGCGAAAAATACCGGCGGAAGTTATTAATTTAGAAGATTATGATTGTGAAAACTTTGACTAATGGAGATATTCTTGAATAATACTGCCGCCGGCAATAATGCCGGCGGAAACCTCTGTCCTTACTTTGGACGCTGCGGCGGATGTACGCTGCAGGACATTGATTACGAAAAACAGTTGGCGCAAAAAAAAGAATTTTTGCGCGAGGCTTTTAAGCGCGGTGGCATCGCCTGCATACCTGATGTAACGGTAATTCCGTCAAAACCATTTGAATACCGCAGCCGGCTTCAGATGCGCCGCGTGCCTTATGGCACGGAAGCGGAATTTTCAACCGGAAAATCTAGGCTGCGCCCGCTTAACCGCGCCCGCAAGTTTGCGCGTAAACAGGAAGCGCGCTGCGGTTTTATGACAAGGAGCGGCGGAAATAAAACCGGCGTTACAATCGTTCCCGTGAACGATTGCCGCATCGCCGACCCTGTTATACGAGAGGCGCTTCAGGCAGGCAGTATAATTCCGCCGGTGGACAGGGACCGCTTTTGCGTTTACGGCAAAGATTCAACGCTGCTGGTGCAGGGGCAAAATTCACGCGGCGCGGCGCGGATACGGCAGAAAGATTTAGCGATAGACGCGGGCGTTTTTTTCCAGAGCAACGCGGCGTTGCTTGAACTGTTGATAGACAAGATACTGAGTGTTGCCGCTGATGCCCGAAAGGAGCTTCCGGCTGCCGATTTTTATTGCGGCGTAGGAACCTTTGCCGCATTCCTGCAAGACGGCTTTGAGCGTATGGATCTGCTGGAAGCGGACAGAGAGGCCGTAAGTCTTGCCCGCCAAAATGTGAAACATAAAGGGGCGCGTTTTTTTGGACAGAAAGACGCGGTATGGGCGCTGAACATGGGAAGGCTTATTCGCGAGACTTACGGCCTTGCCGTCGTAGATCCCGGACGGCAGGGCTTGAGTGCGGAAATGAGCCGTTTCCTTCGCGGCGGCTGCGAAATACTTTGCTATGTGTCGTGTAACCCAAACGCGCTGGCACGCGATACCGCCCTCCTGCTCACGCCGCCTGACGGAGCGCGTGGCGGATTAAAGCTGGAAGCACTTGATTTTTACGACTTTTACCCGCAGACAAAGCACATCGAATCGCTGGCGGTTTTTAGGCGGGGATGAATTAATTACGGTTCCTAAGGCTCTCTTCGGCAAGGGCGCGGGCTTTACAGGCGGCGCTTAGGGCGGCTTCGATGATGGAAGCGCGGAAGCCGCCCGATTCGAGAACGCGCACGGCTTCGATGGTCGTGCCTGCCGGTGAGCATACCGCGTCTTTCAGTGCCGCGGGATGTTGGCCGCTCTCAAGAACCATAGCGGCGGCGCCTTTCAGCGTTTGTGCGGCAAAGGTGTACGCGGCGGAACGCCGCATACCAAGACTTACCGCGGCATCCGCTAGCGCCTCTATAAAAATAAAGCCGTACGCGGTGCCTGAGCCGCTTATCGCGGTAACACAGTCCATTAGGTCTTCGTTCACGCGCTCCACCAAGCCGCTTGGCGCGAGAAGTCCGGTTACGAGGGCGGCTGCCTCTTCGATGATGCCGGTTGAGGCCGGCGGAACTTTCTCGACAGCGAGCGCCGTCATCCCCTCACCTATGCCTGCCGCTATGTTCGGCATCACGCGGATAAGCGCATCAGGCGGGGCGGCATCTGACGCGCTTTCTAATTCGGCGCGTATCGAGGCGAGAGTTATCCCCGCCGCCACGGATACAAGGATTTTTCCGGCGCAGAGCGGGGCTATTTCACGCAACACCGCCGGAAGCTGCCGCGGTTTTACGGCAAGAAACACGGTGTCGCAGACGCGGATAAGAAAGTCGTTGTCCTCCGCCTTAGTTACGCCGAGAGCCGCCGCGAGTCGCGCCGAAGTTTCACCCGTCCGGCTCGTGATAAAAATGCGCCCGCCGTCGATTACGCGCGAAGCCGCCTTGATCAACGCGCCGCCCATAGCGCCCGATCCGATAAAACCCGCCCTGATTTCATTCAAAGTTTTCATTGTTCACCTATTTTTCCGCCAAGAACAAGGTACCGCTCATCTCGCCCGAAACAAGAGCGCCTAGAGCGCCCGCGTGACTTCCGTTTGCCAGTATCATCGGTATTCCATAGGCGCAAACCTTTTCCGCCGCCTCAATTTTAGTGCCTATACCGCCTGTGCCAAAGCCGTTAGCCCCGCCTATCGTAATACTCCCCCTGAGTCCCGATATACTGTCAACCGTTTCTATCAATTTTGCCGAAGGATTGGTTTTAGGGTTATCGGTGTATATGCCGTCAATGTCGCTAAAAAGAATAAGCGCGTCCGCGTTCCATAAAATCGCGGTCAACGCACTCAAATTATCGTTGTCTCCGATACGGATCTCATCGCAGGCAACCGAATCATTCTCGTTGATTACCGGAATCACCCCTTCGTCAACCAGCGTAAACAGCGTATTTCGCATATTGAGCGAGCGCCTGTCATCGTTAAAGTCCTCTTTTGTGAATAGAAGCTGGCCTATACGCAGGGCTTGTTTCCTGAACGCGCCGCTCCACTCGTTCATCAGCTCCACCTGCCCGATGGCGCAGAGAGCCTGCCTGTAATTCATGTCGGTTTTTCGCGCCCAGCGGTCAATCGTCGATATTCCCGCTACCTGAGCGCCGGACGAAACGAGGGCAAGCTGCTTGCCTGTCTTGATCATGGCGGCGCATTGCGCGGCAAAGTTCTCCATGAACGCGATGTTTATTTTGCCGTCCGGTTTTGCGAGGGTTGCCGAACCGATTTTTATGACAATTTTCCGCGCCGCCGCTATCGTTTCAGTTATTGTCATCTGATATGCCCCTCTCCGTTGATTAAATACTTTGCCGTGGTGAGGGCGCGGAGTCCCATAGGCCCGCGGACATGGAGTTTTTGAGTGCTTATGCCCAGTTCCGCCCCAAAACCGAATTCGCCGCCGTCTGTAAAGCGCGTCGAGGCGTTCACATACACACAGGCCGCGTCTATTCCGCTCTGGAAAAACCGCGCGTTATCGAGGCTCCGCGTAACAATCGTTTCGGAATGTTTTGTATTATGAGTATTGATGAACGAGACGGCTTCCTCAACGCCGGAAACGGTCTTGACGGCAAGGATTGTATCAAGAAATTCAAAGCCGAAGTCCTCGTCTGTTGACGGGATGGTACAGGCTGCCGCCGCGCTTTCACGGCAAAGAACGCGGTACGACTCTTCATCGGCGCGAAATTCGGCGCGGCCTGAAAATACTTCCGCGAGGCGCGGCAAAAAGTCGCCCAGCCGTTTCCGGTGTACGAGCAGTGTTTCAAGCGCGTTGCATACGCCCGGCCGTTGAAGTTTGCCGTTTTCCGCGATTCGCGCCGCCTGTTCAATATCGGCGCTCTCGTCAACAAAAATATGGCAGACGCCGCTTCCCGTTTCGATGACCGGCACACGCGCGTTTTCCGCTACAAATTTGATGAGGGAGGCGCCGCCGCGAGGCAACGCGACATCGATAAGGCCGCGCGCTCCGAGAATCGCGTCAACTTCAGAACGTTCTCCACCGCAGGCGAGCGCAAACGCGGACGGTACGCCGTCCTCCCCCGCCTGTTTCAGCCCGTCCCGTATGGCGGCGGCAAGCGCCTTGTTGGATTCGAGCGCCGCCGCGCTTCCCCGCAGCAGAATCGCGTTTCCGCTCTTGTAGGCGAGCGCAAACGCGTCAACCGTAACTTCAGGACGCGACTCGTAGATAATCGCGGCAACGCCCAGCGGTACGCGCATTTCCTTGATTTCGAGGCCGTTTGGCAACACGCGCCCGGACAGGATTTCGCCGATAGGGTCGGGCGCGTCTATAACGGTTTTTACGCTTTCAATGATTGAAGCAAGGCGCGTCTCGTTTAGGCGCAGGCGGTCAAGCATCGGGGCGCTCATGCCTGACTTTCCGGCCTGCTCCACATCGCGGCTGTTCGCTTCGAGAATGAGGGCGCTCTGTTTTCGCAGTTCGCTGGCAACGCATGAAAGCGCGTAGTTTTTCTGCCGCGTATTCTGCCGAGCCAAAATTGCCGCCCCCCGCCTCAGTCCGGCGCAGACATCATTTATATCAAACATAAAGTATAAAGAATCGTAGTATTTTCAGAATTGCTAATCAAGGGCATCCACCAATGTGACGGTTAGCTGCTTTAATAGAGTTGTTCAAAAACTTCAGTTTTTGAACAACTTCCGCTTAAAAACGGCAAAATGCCGCGCATTTTGCACAGCAGTTGCTGCAACTTGTTCGACAACCCATAAGGTTGTCGAACAAGTCCAATATGTGGTACCACTCAACTACTTGTTTTAACGTCATGGAAATGCGGCGCGTACATACTTATATTTGATTCGGCGAATCCGTCCTGAATATGCTTGTACAAATCTGAATATATACCAGGAAGTCTGTTGACATTTTTTGTATAAACATTTATTTCATACCAGCAATAAAAATCATCAAGTTTTGTTTGATTCACAAACGGCGGCGGGGATTTTTCGGTGAATTCCGTTTTTAACGCCGCATTTATCAGAATGTCATGCACAACGCGCCATGGAACATCGTAACCCATCGTAATAGAGGCATGAACTATATATCCATCAAAATCTGATTTAATAGATGAATTATAATTTACAACGCAGGTATTTAAAATCATCTGATTCGGAAATGAAACATATTCATTTTTATGAGTGCGGATTCTTGTATTCATGGGGCCGCGTTCAACGACAAAACCGGTTATGTCATTTATTTTAATTCTATCGCCGACTTGAAACGGGCGCATATACGTCATAACAATACCGGCGATTAAATTACTGATTATAGAACTTGATCCCAGCGAAAAGAGCACGCCGACCAGCACCGAAATGCCTTTGAAAATATCAGATTCAGAGTTTGGAAGGTATGGATATATAAACGCTATCGTAAAAGCGTATATCAGCACACGCAGTATATTGAATGTCGGGGCGGCCCAGTCGTGGTAAAAGCCGGGTATAATTAATTTTTTACGCTCGATTTGCGTGGCAAAAAATTTTACCGTGCGCATGATGTATCTGGAAATAATAAAAATTATCGCTATGGCGAACAAGTTGGGTATATAATTTATCAATCCAACCGCGAATTGTTTTAACGGCGTTAGAATGTATCCAAAAAGTTTTGTCGATAGATCGCGGGTTGTTTCAAATAATTGAAATATAAGCGGAACAGTAATAATAAGCTGAAAAAAAGATACCAG
>JAISZZ010000176.1 GCA_031284385.1 Treponema sp. | reverse complement strand
GAAAAATTTTCCCAGTTAGAAAGCATAATCTGCAGGGCTGTTCTTTTGGCGTTAATATAATCTTCGGAATTCACGTACTGCATTTCCGCCGAGAATGAATGACGGCGGTCATACATCCGTATATCGCCGGCAATCAGCGTACGTGCCTCATTGGAAATATTCGGCAGAATATAATCTGTCATCGCTTCGGAGGAGTAAAGTTTTGCGGGTATCATGCGTTTCATGCCGATTTTATGCGCTTCATCGAGTGCGGCAAACGACTGGATCAAGGCGCGTAAATTATTGTCAAGAACCGGAGGAAAAGCCGCGTCCGCCGTTAATTTATCTCCAACGCTTTTTATAAGCGGGACCCTTATCATCGGTCCGTAGATCGCGTCGGTAATAAAAATCCTGTCGCGCAATCCAATATCAGTCCCGCCAAATACCAGCAGGCTGGACAGCAAAAAACCAAAAGGCGGGTCGATTTTGGTAAACCGGTACGAAACGGCGTTTGTATAAAACTGCATTGGAGAGGCGCCGTTTAACAGAGGGTTCGGTTCGTTATTTATGGTGTAAGAACCGTTCGAATCTTTTATAATAACCGGCATTCTGTCTCCGCCGCCGTTTTTTATCGTGGAAGTAAGCGAATCATAGTATCCCGCAATCGCGTCCAATGATGTTTTTACGTCATAGTATCCAAGTATTGCCGTATTTAAAAGCAGAAGCCCCGCCGCTACAATGATTCCGCAGAGCACAAAGACCGGGATGCTGCGGCTTAACGCTTTCTTTCTGACAAAGCCGGCGTGAGGCGAGGGATTAAAAATAAAGTTTTGCAGCGTATTCCTTATAAAATACGCCTGTGAGACGGCGGGTTTTTTTCCGGTAAGCGGAAAATCATCGGTGGGTTTTCCGGCAAGCGCCGCTATAGCGGGACTAAAGGAGATTCCCGTGTCAAGGGCGGACGTAAAAAAGAGTCCGTCAAAAACCGTTTCCTTGGTTCCGTGAAAATTATCCTCGCTGAACAGTGTTTCAAGGTAAATGGTAAGGTTGTCGTACATCGAAGCAAACGTATCCGGGAATAAAAAACTCTTGCCGGTTAAATCCATGCGGTTCCGCGTATCGTAAAGATACATTGCCGCATCCCGCGACAACAGCGTTCTATTGTAAGCGAAGCGCAGTTTTTCGAGCAGCTTATTCCAGAATTCCTTGAACTTGTACGGCGTGTAGTAAACGCCCTCGTTTTCAAAACCAAGTATCTGATGCCTTAATTCTCCCGAAAGTCCGGCGGCATACTCACGAAAACCTGCTATCATGTCGAGTTTTGTAACAATCATATAACAGGGCAGCCGCATACCGCTTGATTCCAGCAGGTGGGCAAGCTCATTGGCCATCAAAACCGCTTTCTTACGGGTCAAATCCCCGCTGTCGGCAAGCAGCGCGTCCGCCGGTACAGTGAGGATAACTCCATTGAGCGGCATACGGGAATGCCGCCGGCATAATTCTTTTATGATATGAGACCATTCGGCACTGCTACCGCCAAGCCAGCGGTCAAAAAAAACAGACCCGCTTACATCACAGATTACCGCTTTGCCCGCCAGCCATATCCTGACAGGCAGACTTGCTTCCCCGGCTGGCGGCGCGGGTGACTCTTCCACCGCCGATGGAATTATATCCAGCTCGCTTTCCTGAAGCAGGGTTGATTTTCCTGAATGCGGTTCTCCGAGCATGATGAACCAGGGTACGCTGTAAATCTTCCTGCCGCCAGAGGTGGCAAACTCAAAACCCTGACGTAAAAGCTCGTCTATTTTAATCAGCTTGTCCGAAAGTCCTTCTTTTGCCTTTGTCTGGGTCTCGCCGCCCCTTGCAAGACGCGCTACATGCCGCCATACCATTAAATCGCGGACTATATCACGTGTTTCTTTTTCTTTTATTTTTTTGCGTTTGAATTTTGATATCAAGGGCAGTGCCACAGCCAAAATTATAAGCAGCAAAATTATTACCAAAATTACTTTTGCCAGAACGCTGGTTTTTATCAAGTTTAAAATTTCAGGAATGAATGACATTATATTATTCATTTATCCCGCCGTCTGGAATTTCAAATTGCTGCGCCGCGGCGGCGGCTTTTGACAAACTCTCCCGCAACGGAGAACTCGCGTTTATAAACACAAAAAAATTGATGAGTAACGATAAAACCATAAATGCGAACGAAGCAATCAGCGTTATACGCAGGTAACCGGAATAATTCATCCGGCGTTTTTCTTTCGACGCGACAAGCCGTTTTTCGGTATCAATATTGACTATAGGCTCCTCGTGTATATCAAATTTGCCCGGCATCTTTGCGAGACACTGCCGCATCACTTTTTCGATGGATTTCATGTCATTTGCAAAAACGCCGTCAAAACCCAGCCTAATCATGTTAAAAAAGACAGGTATCGTGTTTTTGTCATTCGGGTTATTTAGCGCATCGGAAAGCAGGTTAAAAAATTTCTCATCGCCTGAAAGCTCATTGTAATTTCTTGACAATTCCCGCCATTCATTTTTAAACGGAAAACCGCCTTCTTTTACCATGTAATCAATGAAAAACACCAGCGGCAGTTCAACCCGCTGATACTCGCGTGAAAGCGTCGGGTCGGATTCACAGCGGTACTTCGCGGTTTCAAGGGCGGTTTCTATTTCTTCCCTGAATTTTTCCATAGACGGCGGGTTCCCGGACTCGTTCAACTGCCAATTGTTACAAAAACAGGTAAACACGGGACAACAGGCATCTTCGATACTATAATTATGCGTACCACTCATTTTATAATCCTATTTTACAACCGCTATAAATAAAGACGCTTCAAGTCCGGGGAAAAGCTCAGGGGCGCAATCAATAATTATACCTTTTTCCTCGCACATCACCTTCCAGATTTTAGATGATTCGACAATATCCAGCTTAAACCACAACGAGTCTTCCATTACCGGCAAAAAGCGCGGCGGATACCTCACTTCGGACAGTTTTATTCCGCGTATACGCATGAATTTTGCCGAAGGATTTATCAGTTTAAAAGTATCGCCCTCCTCTAGAGCGCGTACCGTTGCCCGCGCGTTTTGTACCGCAGCGCTTGTTTTTACCGTGATATATATATCGCTTACATCGGCAATGTCTTCGGTTTTTATCGGCGCAAAGAAATATTCGCCATTTTCGATTTTTGTAAAATTGAGTTTGATATACCCCGCCCCGCCTTCGCTTCGGATAAACGAAAGTATATCCCTGAAAAGGTCGTTAAATACCGGCATACTGTCTTCGTGGGTGTAACGCTTTATCTCCCTGACGCTGTTATGCGGATTGATGCCCGTCAATTCCGACAACAGCGATGCGAGTTCCATGTAAAGACCGAACGGCGTAATGAAACTGTCAGCCAAAAGCGAAGAAAGCCTTGTCTCGTAAAGATTCAACGTACAAAGCAAAATAATTGTTTTAACTTCGCCCAAAATCTCGGAGTATGTAAATCTTTCGTTTGTGACGGCGTTGGTCGGCGCCTCCAGCACGGTTCTTAGCTTATCGCAGCAACGGCGAATATCGGTAACAAGGTTTACCGTCATATTGAACAGCGGATCATCGGTTGTCAGCAGCATAAACGGCGGGATATACTTTTCGTTGGGCTTTATAATAAGCTGGCTTACATCACTAGATATAACATTTAATTTAATCACGGGCAGTAACTGCATATCCTTGGTATCGTCCTGGTCCGTAACCAGCCGGGCGT
Source organism: Treponema sp. (assembly GCA_031284385.1). The sequence goes on along the minus strand of JAISZZ010000176.1, from coordinate 1,777 downwards.
TTATCCTGCGTGTTATCAGCGTTATCTCGTTATCACCGGAATTCTCGTCCCGCAGGTTCTTTTCTTGCGGCAGATAGATTTTTTTTTCAGAGGCGTTGTTTTCATCCGCCAGATTCGCTTCCAGTTCGGACCACTGCGGCACGGCTATGTAGACGGTTAGTTCCGCAGGATTGTTTTTCAGCGCGGCGCTTAAATCGAGCGGCTTTAATATGCAGTTTCCGGGCATAGAAAGCTCAAGCCCATTGCCCATAACCGCGGAAAAACGCCTGAGCGCGGCGCGTCCGTCTTTGAGCGCTTCGTAATCAAATTCGAGATCCAAAAACCCATAAGGGTACGGCATAAAAAAACGGCGGTTTGTCCTTGTGTATTCCGCTAACGTCCGCTGTACATATTGAAAATGATGGGGCTGTAAAAACTGACCATCGTTCCAGTGAAGAAATTCATCAAAACGCATATATCATCACCTCCATTATTTAGAGTTATCGGTCTTTGCCGCCGGTATGGATGCCGCCCGCGGGTCTTCCGGACGTTTATAGACTCTTACAATTTTGTCCGGATCAACTTCGATATAGATGTAAGACGGCGCAAATAAAGTTTTTTTTAGATCGATGAGTATTATCCTTGGGTCATCCTTGGGCATATCTGTTGAATGAGGTAAATCGGCGATGACGAGCAGTTGCGATGGCTTTTTTTTCTGCCATTCCTGCCAGTAACTGTCCATTTGAATGCGGTAAACCGGCGATGGCAACCGGCCGTGGCGGCCTTTTTTTCTGCTATTCCTGCCGGTAACCGTCCAGGTACGCAGTTCTCGGGGCGCTGTAAATTCCTCACTAAAATACGATGTAAACGGCTCGAGTCTCTTTCGGAGCGGATTATCCGGCGAAAAGTATCCGTCCACGCCGGCAGTTTTTACCTGGCCCGCTTCATCATCGGTTACCGCCGCGATGTCTACTTCTATTGAAGGGTATATATCATAACGGCTCTGTATATCCGATGAGAGGCCTGCCACAATGATGCGGCTTGTCGCGCAAGAGCCAAAGACGGCCAACATCAAAATTTGCACGCCGAAAACTTTTAACATAGCAGTCCCATAGTATAATAAAACGCGCTCCCTTACAAGACCTCCGCGCGATCGCCGCGTATCCCTGATTAGAGCGGCGGCTTCCCGAGGTCAAGTCCGTGCGGATAATCCGGGTCTCCCCAATACGCCCAATAGCCGAACCGTCAACGGACTGATAGATAGAAAAGCGAGTGATGAATCAATAGCGGACCGCGGGGGAGACATAGTTACCGTTCCGGTATTTTGGATAACGGTACCCTCAAAGACAAAACCCATAGGATATGCGCCGTTTGTTTCCGAACGAGCGGCGCTAATATCGCGCTAACCGGTCTTGTTATTTCATGGTACGCGCCATACCGTTGTATTGGCTGTCGCATACCACGAGGTACCAAGTCCGATGGTTCCTATTTGAGCGGAACCGGTTCTATTCAGAACTCCGATGGTTCCGCTTTGAGCGGTTTACTAGCTTTCCGGCGGCTTCCAGCGTTTGTACGAAGGATGCGCTTCTGTGGGCGGCGCGGCGTTTTCCGAAGGCGCGGCCGCCGCCGGAAAAAGGGTGTGATGCGGCGCCTTCCCCAAGGCAAGGCTCTCGTACCAATTTTCCTTGCCGCATACTACGTCAACGCCCAGATTGAAGTACACTTCGTAGCGTTCCTTTACCTTGCGCGTACCGCCCTTGTGGAGGGCGCACATCAGCAGAGTCTGAACCAAACCGTT
>JAISZZ010000165.1 GCA_031284385.1 Treponema sp. | reverse complement strand
CCCGGCGGGACAGACGGCTACGCGCTGCAACAAGTAACCTTCGCGCTTGCCGAAAGGGAGAAAGTCGCGCTAGTCGGGGCGAACGGCGCGGGAAAATCCACGCTGCTCCTTGCCTTGGTCGGCATTCTGGAGGCCGCGCAAGGGAAAATCGTGGTTGATGGCGATGTTTTAGAGAAGAAAAACCTACCGGCGATACGGCAAAAGCTCGGCCTTCTGTTTCAAAACCCCGACGACCAGCTTTTCATGCCTACCGTCTATGATGATGTGCTGTTCGGCCCGCAGAACTATGCGGCTGCCGGTGAAACGGCGCAAATCGCGGAAAAAGCGGACGCCGTCCTTGCCGAACTGGGAATACTCCCCCTAAAAGAACGAATGTCTCACAAACTTTCCGGCGGCGAAAAACGCATGGCCGCGCTGGCGAGCGTCCTCGTGATGGAACCGCGCCTTCTCCTGATGGACGAGCCGTCGGCCTTCCTCGATCCGCGCGCCCGCCGCCGCCTTGCCGCCATCCTCAAGACCCTGCCGCAAGGCTATCTCATCGCCACGCACGACCTGAACATGGCGCTTGACCTCTGCTCCCGCTGCATCGTGCTTTCCCAAGGCCGCCTCCGCGCCGACGGGCCCACCGCGTCCATCATCAACGACCAAAAACTTCTGGACGAGTGCGGACTGTAAAGCGGTGTAACGCGATTTCCGAACTAAAACTGCTAGGGAAGCACTGATTTATGCGAGTGCGCATTCGTCAACATAGTTGACGCAATCAGTGCTGCTTTAATGCGAATGTCAACGAAGTTGACACATTTGCGCAATGAAATGAGCTTGCTCCTTAGGGCAACGATGATGCGCCAACGAAGCTGGCGCGCCAACGAAGCTGGCGCGCCAGCATAGCTGGCAAGGCCTCAAGTTAATCAGCGTTGCCCTAGAATTGATGATGCCAACAAAAGCTACAGGTATGATTCAATCTGGCAGATGAAGCGCTGAAATATTACGTTTACGATAGATACGCGTTAGGGATGGTGCGCCCGACGCTGCAACGCGGCTTAACTTCTGACATCTGCTTGATGAGCGCGGGTTACAGAAAAACATACTTGAAACGGGGAATGAACTGTTGGAATAAAAAGGTGCATTGCCCAATAATTAATCTAGCCAAAAAGTGGCGGTTGCCTAGCAATTTTGCATAGTTCGCGTAATCCGTAAATCGGATTGGGGTAGCGTAAGACGGCGCAGCCGGCTGTAGCATGGGTCGCCGCGCCGGTGATGCGGCTATATTCCACAAATGGTATAGAAACAACGAAACCCACCGGCGTGTGTTAATGCGGCTGGCGGGCAGGGTGGAAATGTAAAATTACTTGCCGCAGGACGCAATACAATTCAAAACAAGCACGTTACTCGTAATGACTTCTAAAATCTTCAACCGCTTTCAGCAGAGAATCTATATGCTCAGGGTATGGCGACAATTCTTTTTCCAGCGCGCCGCTATCCTCAATAAAAAAAATATGCGGCGAAACATTCAGAGCTTTTGACAATTTTTCGATTGTGTCTAGTGAAACTCCGCGTTTTGCGTGTTCAATATCATTTATAAAATTATGCGTTATACCTGACTGCATGGCCAATTCAATTTGAGAAAATTTCGCTTTTTCACGCAGCTTTTTCAAGTTTCTGCTAAATATAGCCCGTATATGCTGTTTCGGCTGCTCATATAAAACATCGTTATTCATTTAATATCAAACTAAACAAGTTTTTTAATTGTCTCAAATAGCTGTAGGCGATAAATAGAAACTGTGAGCGGACTGACACGGCGGCACCGGCGGAATATCGTAAAAATGAGGCGGCGCAGCAGGCTGCATCATAGGACTATGCGGGTGGGCTTTACCTATACCGCGTCATCGTTATAGATAGACAATTTTGTAATCGGATAGTTCCTGAAAGCCGCACCGGGCGTAGGCTTTGCGGGCGGCAGCGTTGCCGTGGTTTACAAATAGGTTTATGCCGTGTTTTTTGGCGAGTAACAGGCGGCTGAATGCGGCTGTAAGACCGCTTGCGATACCGCGCTTGCGATATTCCGGTAAAACATAAACGCCGCCTATCTGATAACGTGAATACGATTTGGCATTAGTGTTGATTTTAGCGACTATGCGGCCATTATGGAGCGCGATGAGGACTTTTTCTTTTCTGATTATGCGGTCAAGGTTATAGAAACATGAACGAATATCGAAAATAGCGCCGGCTGGCAGGACTTCTTCCTTTTCGTATGCGGCCTGCAACGGCAACAACCCGTTAATATCACTCATTTCGGGAAAACGGAGCGTTAAACCTGCCGGCATTTTAATCCCGGTGGGGCCCGGATTTTTTTCCATCACCATCAATTTGCAATTTATGGTCTCGTGCCCATAGATGCCAAACGGCGCGAGCATGGCTTCGAGCGTTTCAACCTCTTGAGCGAGCCCTTGCAACGAATAAATCGTTACATTTTTTAATGCGCGTTCCAAAAAGAAAGGCACCGCAATGTCGGTTTTGCCATCGAAAACCGGAAACAGCGTCCCCCCGCTATGCAACAACATCGCACTCGCGCTTGTACCGCCGGAGCTAAACACCCATGCATGGTCTTTTATAAAATTCATCGTTCTGAACCGGGCGCAGGCCGCCACATAGTAGATTTCTTTCATGCGCAGCAATGTTTCCGGCCAGATACGCTCAATTTCGTGGGCTTTCCACCATCGCGCCAGAGGAAATTTATCCATATTTAACGTTATCCACGATTTAAGACAAAGGGAACAACGCCTTGAGCCGGAATTCTCCCTAAAATAGCCGAAAATCCTGCCAATAACGAGTCGGCGGAGTCGCCATAAACGGCAATAGCCGCATCTATCCATGGAACTTCGTTAAGATATGCGGGGCTTAGAACTGAAAGCACGATAATTTTCTTTCCCAAAGAGCGGAATCGCCTGAGAACTTCTATTCCTTCACGGTTTGAAAGGTAAAAAATTATTGTTTCAGAGCGAGCCGCCCTCTGCATTAGATCATTTGAAACTGGTATGCTGTACCAGTAAGAAGAAACATCGCTGAAATACTTTTTGCCAAGCGCAAAGAAATCAAGATTTTGTCCGGCTAAAAACAGACGTCCAGCATTTTTATCTGTAAGTGGGATTAGCTTCTTTTCATCCTTGATAAGGGTAACGGAACGCGCCGCTAGGCATTGAAAAAATACCGCCCCTTCCTTGTCCGGTATTTCCGTCCGCACCCGTTCCATATCCGGTATGAGCGGCACGGCGTTCTTGCCGCGCAGGTATTTCAGTTTTACCGTCATTACGCGGCGGGCGGCATCCCGCACACGGGCGTTGAATTTAGGCTCAACGCGCATAGCCCGCAGAAGATCCACCCAAACAGGCGCGTCAAGAGCCGGCGTACTGCTCATCATTATGACATCGTTTCCGGCAATGAGTGCCTGCTTTGCAGCGAGCGCGAGGCTGCCCGTAACCATAGTCGCGCCGTTCATCATCAGGTCGTCCGTTATAACAAGTCCCTTGAAACCGATTTTTTGCCGCAGCACTTCATCCAAAAACCATGGCGAAAGCGAGGCCGGCGCTCCCGCCGAATCGGTGTTTGGAAATGCGATATGACCGCTCATCACAGCGGGTATATCTTCTTTGGCTATCATACGGTAAGGCACAAGCTCGCGGTTCCAAAGCACGTCAAACGGAGCGTCTATAGTGGGTAGAACGCCGTGCGAATCGAGCGCCGTGTCTCCATGACCCGGAAAATGTTTTGCCGTAGGTATTACGCCCGCCGCCAAAAGCCCTTTTGAAAAGGCTATTCCCATGATACCCGCGTACTCAGGATAGTCGCCAAAGGAACGGGAGCCTATCAGCACGGAACCGTGGTTCGTGTACAGGTCAACTGTGGGGGCGAAATTCATGTTAATACCCAGTACCGAAAGTTCCCGCCCTATGTAGAATCCTGAATTGTAGGCATCATCTGGAAAGCCTGATGCGCCTATCGCCATCGCACCGGGGGTCTCGCTGGTATCGCCTTTGACATGGCGGACGAGGCCGCCCTCCTGATCTGTGGCGACAAGCAGCGGCGTTGTATAAGGATTCCGCGCCGTCAAACGCTGAAACGCGCCGATATTTCGGGCTAATTGCGGCGTGTCCGCCGTGTTCCAGCCAAAAACTTTAACCGCGCCTATATGCCGTGTAGTTATCCATTCCTGTATCAGCGGAGAGGGTACGCCCCTGACATCACGCCATCCCAGCATAAAAGTCTGAGCGAGTGCGTCCTCATCGCTCATCGCATTCACAATGGAGAGAGCCAGCGTTTCAGCATCATCACCATCAAAAAAATCGAGCGCGCCGCCACTTACCGTCGGATAAACCACGAGCAATAGTCCCGCCGCGGCACGTAACATCCAATGTTTCATAATAAATCAGCCGTTGCTATTTCTAAGGTATTCCGCCGCGCTATGCGCCGCTATCGCCCCGTCGCTTGCCGCCGTTATAATTTGACGGAAAGGTGCCGCACGGACATCGCCGGCGGCATAAATTCCGGGAACAGAGCTCGCCATTTTGTGATCCGTTATCACAAAACCATTTTCATCGAGCGCCGGTTTTTTTTCGAGCGTGGATGATGATACGAGTTTATTGCGCGGCACAATTCCGGTAAAAATGAAAACCGCATCGGCTCTTTCCTCGCTAGTTTTTCCTGTTGTTATATCCTGAAGTGTTATCGCTTCAACTTTTTCATTGCCTTTTATCCCGACAACATTGGTATTGAATCGTACCTTTATGGCAGGATCGCTAAAAACACGGTCAGCAACCGATTTTTGCGCCCGAAACGCATCCCGCCTGTGTACTAAATGGATGTCAGGGCTAAGTTTTGACAGGAAACGAGCCTCGGCGCAGGCCGAATCTCCCCCCCCAATCACAAAAATTTTCTTGCCTTTGAAAAAGGGGCCGTCGCAGACCGCGCAGTACGATACACCGGAACCATACAATTCCATCTCTCCGGGGACATCCAGTATCTTGCGGTGCGCCCCAGAGGCGAGTATCAGCGCGCCTGCGTGAATACTTTCGGACTTTGCGGCAATACCGTTATAATCGTCAAGCGCGAGCGTAAAACCATCCCTGCTGTTTCCCGAAACAGATTCTGCGCTTCCCATGATGAATTCTGCGCCCGCCGCCACCGCTTGGAGTCGCATCATTTCAGTCAGCTCTTTACCATTTCCCGCAGTCGCCGATATTCCGGTCAAAAATCCCGGATAATTTTCCAATTTGTCGATGTTAATCATCTCGCCGCCAATCATGGCGTTTTCGACCACAAGAACGCGCATTCCCGCATTAGCGCCATACTGCGCGGCACAAAGACCCGCAGGCCCAGCCCCGATAACAAGTAAATCAACTTCTTTCATGGCTTAAAATGATACCACATCACTTCCCGTTTAGAAAGCCCCCGCATTGCCTAATAATTAATCTAGCCGAAAATGGACGGTTGCCCAGAAACAAAAACCTAGCCAAAATCAGGCCGCCAGGACTGACCATCCTCCTACAGAGCGTCCGCGAAGTAACGCCAACTTAATTCGCGTTACTTCGCGTAATTCTCAGACCCATTCCGGGGGGTAGGGCGCAACGTAGTGCGACCGTAGGGGGGACGGACGAAAAAGTGGCTATATGCCGGAAAAGGTATGGAAATCGTCCCCCCTTCATGCTTTTCGTGCTCGTTGATGAACCTCCGCTGAATCAAACCGCTGCGGAGTTTTGATTCAGCCGTCAGCCCATAGGCCTGCTTTTGCGGCGCGGGCTTCCTGTTCCAAAAGCCTGAATTCTTCCAAAAACTGAAACGGAAAGCGCGTGTATGCGTGAGCGTATCCCTTTTTTATCAGTTCGGCGTTGTGGCATTTGCCGTCAGGCAGATAGATGTATGCCAACAGGCGGTCATACTTGTCGCGGGTATCCCAATCAAGCGCGATGTATACATCCTTACCGAGCAGCGCTTTTTTTGTAAAATCGCTTGCTTCCTTGCCAAAATATTCAACATCCTTGCTGGGGTGTACCGTTTCCGGCGTATCCACGCCAATCATCCTGATTTTTTCGACGCTGTTAAGGCCTGCCGGCGGATTTTCTAGCGTAATATGCACGGTATCGCCGTCAACATGGCGGCTTACCTTGCCGCGTAACATCTTTTCTATGCCGGCCTGCCGGTAAGATGTGAGTTTTTCGATATTTACCCGGTAAATAGCGCCGCCGGCCTCTGAAGCCGCGCCATAAACAGCGATATTTCCGGTATTCAGGATGCCATCGTCTGGATTACAGATACGGCATGGCTCATAACCGGCATACGCGGCATTGCCGCGGCTTATCTCGCGCTTCGTGCTGCGGAGCGTTCTACAATCGGCGCGGTGGTACTTCGTTCCTGTTTTTCCGACATAGACAGGAGCGCCGGCACCCGTATCCCCAGACATACAGGCAAGCGACTGAAAAAACGCCGCCGCTAGAACTATGAATACTAACCGGCGTATTTGTAACGTGATTTTCAACTTACTGTCAGCGTATTTTGATGATGTAACCGCTCTTACGTGGCTTGGGATTCGGGCTTTCATCCGCGTAACCGAGAATTACATGGCCTATGCCGCCGTAATTTTCGCCAAGCCCCCACTCTTTAAGCAGAGCCTTGCCTTCCGCCCCGTCAAAGATATTTTTAGCGCGGTAGACGTAGCAGGAACCAAGCCCTACGGCATGGGCGGCATTGATTAAGTTGGCAATCACCATGTTGCCGTCATCCACCCAAGTTATGCATTCCTTGTCCGCAAGCACGGTAACAACGGTCGGCGCTCCGTAGAAGGGTTTCGCGTCCGCATTGCCCATCACTTGCGCGTTCAGCTTTTCAAGCCGCGCTATCTTGGCCGCGTCTTGCAGCACAACCATCACGGCGGACTGCGCCCCTTTTCCGCTGGCTGCCCATATTCCAGCCTCCAGAACCGTATCAAGCTCGCTGTCTTTGATTTGCCCCGTCTTGTACTTGCGGATACTCCGCCTTTCCTTCAGATCTTTTAGCGTATCACCCATTATAATCTCCTCAAATAAAAATATTTTTCATATCTCTGCTAAACGCCGGAAGATATGACCGCCGCTTTCATTGATTTTACATAATCAAAGATATGAGCGCCAGCATC
>JAISZZ010000035.1 GCA_031284385.1 Treponema sp. | reverse complement strand
ATGCGTTTTCAAAGGTTTGTGCGTCCGCCTCCTCGCGGGCTGTTTGCGCCTTATCTTTCCAGTCAAGGACGAATGCGGCGGCTCGTGTTTTTATCTCATTCCAAGCTAACGGCATACCTCATCATACCCTTTTTTATTGGCGTTGCCAATTCTGACCACCCTAAAGTCGCACGTGTGCGGCAAACTGTGCGGCGGGGAGCAGCTCTCACTGCGAATAAAAAACAGTGTAGTGTCATAATTTTGACACATTCTTGCCGTAAACTTTAAGCATGAAAACAGAAACGATTCGTATTGGCGGGATGAACTGCGTAAACTGTCAAAACAAAATAGAAAAAACGCTGAAAACTCTTGCCGGAGTTGAGGACGCGGCGGTCGATTTTAACGACGGGATGGCTCGCGTCAACTTTGATGAGACGGTAATCACGCCGGAGGAAATTGGTGGCGCTATAAGAAAGCTGGGGTACACGACACCGTTTGGCGGCGACGGTTACGGCGCGGATTGCGGCGCGGATTGCGGCGAAAAACCACCGATTACGCGCATTGCTGGAACGCTGCTTATAATTGCCGCGCTTTACCTGCTGACGCACGCTTTGGGCTTGACCGCGTTTGCGGGTGCGTTTCCGCTTGCCGAATCAGGCATGGGCTACGGGATGCTGTTTGTTATCGGGCTTTTTACGTCCGTTCACTGTCTAGCCATGTGTGGCGGGATTAGTCTTTCCCAATGTATGGCCGTAAGTCCCGCCGCACCCACTGAGGCACAGTATCGCGGCGGGGCGGTTTCGGAGAGGGCGCGAACTCTGCTTCCGTCCATCTTGTACAACGGCGGGCGGGTGATCTCGTACACGGTTGTAGGCGGACTTGTGGGGGCTCTAGGTTCGGCAGTAAGTGTTTCGATGCAACTGCGAGGGCTGGTTCAGCTCGCGGCAGGCGTATTTATGGTAGTAATGGGGATAAATATGCTGGGCTTTTTTCCGATTCTGCGCCGTTTTACGCCGCGCCTGCCGCGTTTTTTTGCAAAAAAAATCGATGAACAGAAGGCCGGCGGCGGGAATCCGCTGATTATAGGACTTTTGAACGGCCTTATGCCTTGCGGTCCGCTTCAAGCCATGCAAATTTACGCGCTTTCCACTGGAAATCCGGCGGCGGGAGCGCTTTCCATGTTCGTTTTTAGCTTGGGCACCGTTCCACTGATGTTCGGCTTAGGCGCGTTAAGCTCTTTTTTAAGCGGCTCTACAGGTGGGCCAGCTTTTGCCCGCCGAGTTATGTGGGCGGGGGCAGTTCTTGTAACAGTGATGGGGCTTACGATGTTCGGCTACGGGTTAAATCTTTCCGACATCAACATTGACTTCGCCGAAAACGCCTTCGCCGCACCCAAACAGGCCGGCTTCCGGTATGGCGGCGCCGCCGGTGGAGTATCCCAGCCGGTAATTGAAAATGGCGTTCAAATAGTCAATTCTACATTGAGTGGCGGACGCTATCCCGCGATTACCGTTTGGCAGGGGATACCGGTACGCTGGACGATTGAAGCGCCCGCCGGAAGTATCAACGGCTGTAACAACCGGATGATAGCACGCGAGTACGGCATCGAATACAGATTCAGGCCGGGCGCTAACGTTATCGAGTTTACACCGGAGCGTACAGGAAAATTCACATATTCCTGTTGGATGGGGATGATACGAAGTTCCATTACCGTTGTCGCGGAAGGCACGGCATATAGCGATGCCGCGGCATCCACGTATGCCGGCAGTGGTCTTTCTCCAACGCCGGCGGGTGTCGTCATTCAAACGGAAACGGCGCAAATGGCGGAGATTGCCGCTAACGGCGCTTATCAAACTGTAACGATGAATCTGCGTGATGACGGCATGAATCCTGCCGTAATTATCATGCAGAGGGGGGTGCCCGCTACGTGGACTATCAACAACGATTCGCTGGATCCGGGCAACAGCCGCCTGCTATTTCCGGCCTATTACACGCAAATCGATATTGAACAGGGCGGCAATGTGGTAAAGCTTATGCCTATTGACGATTTTGATTTTTCCACTGCGGACAACGTGTTTTACGGTTATGTGAAAGTGGTTGACGATTTAAGCGGTGTGGATATTGACGCGGTAAAGGCTGAGGCCACGGAATTTGAGACGCTGATATATCCGGATGAATACTTTGAGCAAGCCTCCGGTGGCTGCTGCGCCCGATGAGCAGCGGCGGCCGTCCAGCGATTTTAGTGGATGCAGACGGGCTAATTCTTTATACCATAAAGAATTAGCCCGAGCTGAACGAACAGGACGAATGTCTTAAGCAAGCGCGACAGCCGGAATGTGGAGAAGAACGGCATCAAAAACGGCGGAAAACTCTTTTACCGTTACCTCGCTTTTATGCGAGTCCGCGTTTGAGCCTACCATTGCGAACCATTCTGAAAAACCGGCACGACTGCCTTCAGCGTAGGCTACTGCGGTTTTGCGTACTTTAATACCTTTTGCGGCGCGTATCCAATCGCCAATATCGTCCTGAAAATCGCTGATGATAAAAAATGACGAATTTTCATTCAAATATTTTTTGCAATACTCAATGCCCGCAGCAAGAACAGTGCCACCGCCGGCGGTAAAGTTGAGCATCCCGCTAATATGCCTATCGGAACAAAGACTGTCCGACCAGCAGATAAGGCGGCTTTTTTCTTTATCGAAGCCGCTTTCGGCACGCATTATCGCGTGAACGACTCGCCTTAAAAGATCTGGGGGAACGCTGCCTGACACATCCAGCAGTATGCAAATAGATGCCGGCCTTTTTTCGGTAACGAGGGTGCGGCGCGGAATAAAAATATCAGTATTGAATTTATTTCTGTTGATGTTATAAAGCATATCGGTAAAGAGCCGGCGCTTTTTTTCCACTAAACCGCGCTCGCGCAGTATGTTAGTAAGTTGTTCAAAACTACTACATTCGCTTACGGAATGAGCCGCCGCCGCACCTGTAATTCGCGTAGTTCTGCCGCGCCGTATACGCTCACCGCCGCCCACTTCATGTATCTCAGCGATAGTCTCGCGTGTCTCATGCCGTTCTTGAATCTGTTTTTCACGCCGTATTTCGCTGTTGTACGCGCTGATATCGCCTGTTTTAATTTTGTTTCCATCGCCGCTTCCGATTTCATCAAGTGCGCCGCGCATATCACCGTATAGAAAAAGCATATACGTTGTCCAATCGAGACCGGCAGGCCAGTCCTCTTTTGGATAAGAAAGATATTCCTGTTTCCTAACGCTGTTTTTTATATTTTTTTCCAGCAATGCGCGTATATATTTCCAGTCATATTTAAAAAGTTTGCTGTTCACCTCCATAGCGCGAGCGATGCCGGAAAAGCGTTCATAAATATATGTTGAAAATATTCCCATGCGTTGATTGATATTTTTATCCTCCGGCAGCCTAAAAAAAATCACCGGCATATTTTTGTGAAAAAGTTGATCGAATTGTTTTTTTTGCTGGGCGGGGCGGATAAAATGGTTGAAAAGAATATGTCCCTTTTCACGCTGGTCGCAAATGTTACGGATCTCACTGTCAATATTTTTCCTGATATAAATACAGTATTCACCGCGTGCGGCGCGGAACGAAAAAGATAGAATCGAATTATCCGCAGTATCATCGTCTATGTATGATAATGATATGTTCAGCCGTTTAAATAGCGCGTCCATTTTTCATCGTTAATATAATAAACCGTAAAAACGCGATAATCAAGAAACCATAGGAGCGGCCATGGTCATTGTTTTCGCAGCGCGAGGCGTATATTTATATTCTCGCTGTCCAAGCTGTAGGCGCGTTCCAGATCGCGGCGCGTTTCTTCTGGTTTAGCCCCCAAAACACGCCTGCATCGCGCCATTTTGAGATAAATTTTGGCGGCGCCTGACCGCAGCGCCGCATTTTTTTCATACGGAACCGCCGCCGCCGCGTCCTCGTAATAACGCAGCGCCGGCGCATACTCATGGCGAGCGTCAAAGAGCAACGCCATGTTTGCGTAACGC
>JAISZZ010000151.1 GCA_031284385.1 Treponema sp. | reverse complement strand
TGACGCAATCGGTGCTACTTTAATGCCGTATTTGCGTAATGAAATGAGCAAATACATAGGGCAACGCTGATGCGCCAACGAAGTTGGCGAGGCCTCAAGTTAATCAGCGTTGCCCTAGGACAATGCTGATTAACTTGAGAGAGAACTATAAGGTTCTTGAACAAGTCCAGTATGAATCTCCCCGCCGCAGAGCGGCAGGGCATTAACCCCTCGCTACGAATAAAATTGCTTAAGCTGAAAAAGATTACTTGATAATATTTGTTCATATAATATAAACTATACTACCACTATTTTAGTGATTTTAAGGAGGCAAATCATAAATATCCGTTGTTTATTCAAGTTAGCAGGCATCTTATACGCGGCGATTTTTTTAAGCGGATGCGGTAAAAATACAAACGATGTGACGGGTACACTCAAAATCGGATTGTCATATCCGGCGGCGATTGTGGATTCAAGCACTTACCTGCGCGAAGGTTTGGATTTTGCCCTTACAAAGATAAACTCGACGGGTGGTGTACTGGGAAGACCAGTGGAGATTCTATTCATAGATGATAAAGACGACCCGAATATAGCGATGCAAGTCGTCGATAATTTTTCCAACAATGGCATACAGGTGGTAATAGGCCATTGGTCTTCGGATGTCTGTTATTACGCCGAAGATATTTACGAAAAGGAAAGTATAGTCATGCTTTCGCCGAATGCTACATCCACCAATTTGTTCCACGATGCATATAAATACATTTTCTGTATGCTTCCCAACAATGATGAATTTGCGCGTTATATGGCGGAATTTGCCGCACGGGAAGGGCTGCGTCGGATTTCCGTGTTTTACAACGATGATGAATTTGGTCGTGATTTAGCATGGGAGACTGAACGCGCATTTAAACGTTATGGGATTCTTGTGGTTGACCGTGTGAGTGTACTAACAGCGGTTTCGGCAGAGACTATCTTTTACCGGTGGGATGCCTTCGGTTGTGACGGCGTTATCGTGGCTGCGGATTTGATTGAAGCGATAGAACCTATTCGCCTGATCCGTGAATACTATCCTGATATACCAATTCTCTCTTCCGAATCCGGAAATAAGCAGACGACACGAGACGCGCTGGGATCGGCGGCAAGGAAAGTGTTTACTACAAATTACGATCTCTCCGCTATTGATCCGGAGTTTTATCAGGCCTACATAAAAACATTCTCGCACGATCCGGATATGTCCGCTATCACAGCTTATGTGATATTGTATCTTTTGACGGATGCGATGAACAGGACGCAGCGCACGGATTCTGGCGCAATAGCCGAATGGCTCAAGAGTATCCGAGACTATGATACGGTGATGGGACGTATCAGTTATAATGAGGCAACCCATAGCTTTGAAGGGCAGCCTGTTTACATTGTCGAAGTAACGAGGTAATGTCGTGGAAAAATTCACCCATGTGGATGCGGGAAAAGCGGCATCCCTGTTGACGGTAAAAATGTGGCTCGCGTTGGCTACATTGTTATTGGTAATCGGTGGCGGCGTGGTATGGATGTTCTTTGGAAGCCTGCATATTAAAACGGAAGTTTCAGGCATCCTGACCCGAAATGGCCGGATAGTTGACATCTATGCTCGCTCGGACGGTTTTCTGCTGGATTTTCCTATTATTGAAGGCTTGCAGGTCGAAAAGGACGATTGCGTGGCACGGCTTGAGATGCCGGATATTTACGAAAAAATAAACGCTTTCGCCAGTAATGAAACTGAAATCACGGCTTTGCGGGAAGAACTGCTGAGTATAACGCAGATAAGGTCACCGGTCTCAGGTTTGATTGAAAATGTCTATGTAAGCGCCGGAAACTTTGTAAAAAAGGGTGAGAAGCTGGCGACGATTTCGGAACAAATAAATAAAAACAAAGCGACGGAATGTCTGCTATTTGTGCCAATGAATATTATTAAAGACATACGAAAGGGTCAGGTCGTCAATGTGTACCCGCGCTATGTTGATAAAGCAAAATACGGAAATCTGATAGGAATAGTATCTTTTATAAGAGAATACCCGGTAACGTTTCAATACCTCCGTAACGTCATGGGTAACGATGAACTGGCGCGGGACTTCCTCAAAAACGGGGATCATTACCAGTTTGAAGTCATTCTGGAAACTTCGTTTCAAAACCCGACGGGTTATGAATGGACAATATCACAAGGTCCAAGTAAACCGTTTGGCGCACTGACTCTATGCAATGCCGATGTGATTATCGACGTATACCGTCCGATTGAGGTTTTCTGGAAATGAAAACCGGAAAAGTAAGTGAAAAGAGGCATATCGTGTTGACTTTCCTGTTACGGTATAAGGCCTGTATTATATACGCTTTTTCAATGGATATAATTTTACTCATTCCTGCGGCAATATCGCCGGTTTTCAAAAAAATATTCTCGGATAATATTTTGGGGAACAAGTTGGAGGGGTGGCTGTTACCGCTAATCCTAATAATGTTTGGGGCGGCGTTTATCAGCGGTATGGCCGCATATTTACATCGGCAATGCCTGTTATACCTGTCGGAGTCTATTGAAAAAAACGATGCAGAGCTATATGTGCGAAATATGATGTACGCTCCGGTACAAGGAACCGATGAGTTTTCGCATCTGTCAAAAATCTACGCGGCTAAAAATGTTGCAAAAATACTGACACGTGATTTTTTGGAAGTCTGTTTTGCCGTAGTTAGCATCGCAATTTATCTGCCGTTGATGTTCCGCGAAGATGTTTTTATGACATTCGTAGCACTT
The DNA here is from genome assembly GCA_031284385.1 of Treponema sp. The sequence continues at coordinate 3,759 of JAISZZ010000151.1, read as the reverse complement.
GGGCTTGCGGCAATGTCTATTGCCCTGTCATTTCTCCGTCATGTCATTACTCAAAAGGCCGAGGCAGGAGGCATAAACCCTCAAACCGCTGAAAATGAGGCAAAACGGGTTGGTTTGTATGGACTCATGAATATGCCGGCAATCAAGGCGGCTGATTCGGAAGGCCGATTCTTTTCCGCCTTGATTTCCGCACGAAGTACATATGCCGCCGCCGGAATAAAAAAAGAGGAAGAGCGGGCATACGGGCCGCTTGATGACATCGGAGAAATAATTTTTATGAATTTATTGTTGTTTCTCAGCGCTATTAGAATAACCCAGAGAAGTTTTACCATAGGTTCGTACCTCGCATTCCAAACCTATGCGTCTATGCTGTTTGAACCTATGGCAACGCTCGCTTCTGCAAAAAGTGTTTTTGACAGTTTTAAGAAAAAACTCGCACAGCTGAACACCGTTGAAAAAAGAACCGCCCTGCCTGATACGGAAATATCCGCGGGTGAATTGGATGGCTATGCCTTGCTGGTAGATAACGTGCGTTTTTCCAGAGAAGGGAAAACAAATACGTCTGAGGGGGTAAGTTTTTATGCGCCCGAAGGCTCCCGTATAGCCGTCGTAGGAGGTACGCTTTCCGACAAGACTGCATTTTTGCGTCTGTTGGCAGGATTTGATACCCCGTCAGCAGGGACGATAACCGTTGGCGGGGTTTCGGCCGCCTCCATCCATCGACATGGAATGAAAATACTGGGGTATGCCGCCCGGGCACCGGTTTTTTTTAGCGGCTTGCTTCGTGATAATATAACTTTTTGGGATAAAAATGTTGACGATACCCATATTCTCGACGCATTAGATTTTGCCGGTTTACCGGCGCGTACTTTTCCAGGCGGACTCGCGCATCATATTCTGGATGGAGGGCAAAATCTTAGCGCCGGTGAACGCCGGAGGATAGAGTTTACGCGCGCTTTTTTACATAGCCCGAAAATAATGATTGTGGATGATATATTTTTTCGCCTGATCGCGGATGACCAGGCAGCCATTCAAAAAGAACTCGCGACACGCCGCGTAACGCTGATAGCTTCTTCAGAATCATTTTCCGCTGTCAAAAATTTTGATTTTATCGTGTCGCTTAATATTCGTGGCGAGAGTGGAGGCGTACGATGAAACAAGCTTCCAGTCAGGTCTATATCAAAACCTGCGAAACTCTGTGGCGCTACTTTCAAATGGAGATACCGCAGGCGGAGAGCAGCAGGGCTGTATGGGATGAGATACTTAGAAGCGGAGGTTTCCGCTATACAGAAACTATACTGGAAAACTTTTGGTGGAAAGAGATTCACGGAGTGTTTCTAGGCGAGCTTGATGACGGTACGCCCGTTGTCGTACTGCCGGGACGGTTTATAGGTTACACGATATACAATCCCATGGACGGAAGTATGACGCCCGTAAACGCGGTTACCGCAAAGCGCCTGCGTCCGGCAATGTACACTATATATAAAACATTTTCCGAAAATCAAATCGGCGTGGGTGAAGTTATACGATTTATATTTTCAGAGCACATAGGTAAAGATATTGTGTTTATAGCGTTATTCGGTTTTCTAACATCCTTGATATGCGCGTTACCACCCGTCATAACGGCGCAAATTTTTGACGATTTTGTTCCCGGCGAAATGTTGGGTATGATTTCACAGGCGGTTATAATTCTGTTGTGTTTCGACGCCGCGCAAATCCTTTTTCAGTTAATAACAAATATTGGCATTTCCCGCATAAAAGTAAAGATCGGACTGTCGTTGGAAGCTGCGGTGCTTGACCGTATTCTGTCCCATGATTTGACTTTTTTTGAAGAGAATTCCGCCGGAGAAATTTTACGCATGGTAGACGCGGTGAGCCGTCTGGGAAATCTTTTTTCATTAGATACGGCGAAAAATATCGTTATGGGTTTGTTCTCTTTCCTTAGAGTTGTCGTCCTGTTTCATTTAGACGCGGGTACGGCGTGGTGGACATTGATAATTTTTTTTGTGTTCACATTGTTTTGTGCCATAATTCTATCAAAATGTTTTAGATTATACCGAATGTGGCTTGACGCGAATGTTGCCTCCGAGTCCGTTAATTTACAAATTGCCCGGTATGCGGAACGTATACATGACGCGGGCGCGGAAGAAAGAATCTTTGCGGTCTGGAAGGAGGTTGAAGACAAGAAACGCCGTCTTGCAGTGAAAATAAGCACATGTGAAAACATTTTGACCGCTTTTCTAAAAGTCTTTGGCGTGGGCGGATTGACACTAATGTTTCTTGCCGCCGCCGCATCAGGAATGAGCGTCCCTATTTTTGTAGGCTTTGCGAGCGCGTTCAAGGGACTACAACATTCTTTGACAGGGCTTGTAAAGGCTTTGTCGGGCGTTCCAGAATTCTGCGCGGTATGTGAGTCTCTGAAACCCGTTTTTTCGGAACTTAAAGAGCGCGGAAAGCTCTGTCCGAATAACATAAAACCGGAAGTTGAGGCGTGCAATGTTTCATTTTCTTACGGTAATTTTGGAAATGTCATAGCGAATAATCTTTCATTTTTCATAGGCAGTGGTGAAACTTTAGGAATTTTCGGCCCTACCGGAAGTGGAAAGACGACAATTGCTAAATTGTTGTTAGGACTGTACGAACCCAAGTCGGGCCGCATATCAATAGGCGGTTATAAAAACAGCTCCTTAGATTCGATATATGCGCGTAAGCAATGGGGAGTAATTACCCAAGAAAACGAGCTGACTTCGATCAATCTATATAAGTTTCTTGTGGATAACAATGATGTTGAGGAGGATACGATTTACGAGGCGCTTGGCATGGTTAAAATGACAGAACGAATTCGGGAATTGGGTCTCAATACCAGTGTGGAATCATGCGGCTTTTTAAAGACGGAGATGGAACGGTTAATGACGGCGCGAATAATACTCAAACATCCACGTCTAATTATATTTGATGAGCCGACTGACAACATCGCGTTCGACATGATATGTTCGCTTGACGCGGTAAAAATTATTATGACTGACAATATCAAGTTTCTTGAACGATGTAACAAAATAATTAATTTAAAATAAAGAGAAACTTACGCCTGAATAGCGTCCGCAAATTAACGCTAACTTAATTCGCGTTAATTCGTGTAATTCGCGGACCCATTCCGGGGTTGCAGCGGATTTTGGGTAGGGTGGGGGGGGGGGGGGATGTCGTAAGCCCATAGTGCTTGCTTACGTGTTGAAGCTGCGGGCGAATTTAGTCCGTTTGAAAATAGTCTGCCGGCGTATCCCGTTCCCCTGTTATTCATATGGGCGATATAGCACAAATTGGAAAGATGAGTCAAGCGTCTGAATAGCGTCCGTAAATTAACGCTAACTTAATTCGCGTTAATTCGTGTAATTCGCGGACCCATTCCGGGGTTGCAGCGGATTTGTGTGTGTGGGGGGGGGGGGGGTATATGCAACAATGAGTATGGAAATCGTCCCCCTTCATGGGTTTATTCTATAGCAGTAATAATGTTTTCCGCCTATCATTTTTATGAGCCAAGGGTTATAATAGCGGCATGAACACCCCTATAAGCGAAATCAGCCGTTACCTTGCCGAAGTTGACAAACTCTACCGGGCCGGGAACGCTACCGAACACAGCTATCGCCCCGCGCTCAAGAGCCTGTTTGAAAAAATTACCCAAGGCGCTTCAGCGCCAGAATTGACCATAACCAACGAGCCCAAACACATAGCCTGCGGCGCGCCGGACTATATCATCACCAG
>JAISZZ010000130.1 GCA_031284385.1 Treponema sp. | reverse complement strand
GGCAGAATTTTCATCGGAGAATACGATGCGGAAGAGGGCAGGCTCGGCGAAAAGGCGGCTATCGGACTTGGAAACGCGCTTCGGCAACTCGGATTCCCGCTTGGACGGCTTAAAACAGGCACTCCAGCACGCATCGCATCAGATTCTGTGGATTTTTCACGACTGGAACGGCAGGACAGTGAACGGCCATCGCCATTTTCATTCGATTCCGCTGCGGAAATCACGGCTTCGCGCCCAGAGCTTCCCTGCTGGATCACGTACACGAATACCGAAACGCATCGCATCATACGCGGCAGCATACACCGCTCGCCTCTTTACAGTGGGAAAATAACCGGCAAGGGGCCGCGTTACTGCCCCTCAATCGAGGATAAAGTGATGCGCTTTCCAGACCGCGAGAGCCACCATTTATTCATTGAACCCGAAGGCGAGTACACGAATGAGATGTATTTGAACGGGCTTTCAAGTTCCATGCCGGAAGATGTGCAGCAGGCGTACATACGCACGATTCGCGGGCTGGAACAGGCGCGGATTGTGCGTCCGGCCTATGCCGTTGAATACGACTACATTGACCCGCTTGACCTCTATCCAACGCTCGAATCAAAACGGCTTTCCGGTTTCTTTTCCGCCGGTCAAACCAACGGCAGTTCCGGTTACGAGGAGGCTGCCGCACAAGGCATAATTGCCGGAATAAACGCGGCGCAAAAACTTCGCGGCGGACAGCCTCTGGTATTGGGTCGTGCGGAAGCCTACATCGGCGTACTCATCGACGATATTACAACGCTTGGCACTAAAGAACCGTACCGCATGTTCACGAGCCGCGCCGAGCACCGCCTTGCGCTGCGGCACGACACTGCGGATGCACGCCTTGTTCCCAAAGCCCGCGCTCTGGGGCTGATAAGCGATGAACGCTGGGAACGCTTTCAGCGTAAAATGGAGGCACTGGAATTTATTCATGAGCTTCTTAATTCACGCAAGACAGACCGTTCCGCTTCGCAAGCGGATCAATTTGCTGGAAAAAGTCTTGCACAGGCGCTAAAACACCCCTCCGTGAACCTGCCGGATGTACTCTGCTTCGCCCCTGAACTCGAAAAATACCCTATCGAATGGCTGGAAGGGGCTGCTTTGGACATAAAGTATGCTGGATATATCGAAAAGGAGCTTCGTTTCAGCGCCCGCACTGCAAAAATGGACGCGGTAAAGCTCAGGCCTGACATAAATTACGATGAAATCAAAGGGCTTTCCGCCGAATCTAAAGAAAAGTTGTGTCAAATCCGTCCGCTCACCGTAGGACAGGCCGCCCGAATTCCGGGAATACGGCAGAGTGATGTAGCACTGCTGCTTGTAATGGCGCGGCGTTTACATATCTGACATGGCGCGGTTCTTATCACGCTGGTACAATTCCTGATATATCAGGTTGCGGTCTTTTAGTTTTTCTTTTATGGGCTGGGTAAACGGCAAATAACGCCAAAAAGTACCGCGTACCTCTTTATCAAGTTTCTGCGTGCCTTCACTTTCCTTCGTCATCCAAATTATATAATCTTGAATGAAGTACGCTTTAACATCCCCTTTTAATTTTTGCGCCTGAAACCACTGATAATAGTTGCCGGTTAAACCTTCTTCCATCCAATAGAATGAGGATTTTTCTTTAGCGGCCTGCCAGCGAAAATCCCCCACGGCGGAAAGTAGCGCAAGCGTAAGATTTTTTGGATACATCGGCACCGCGATTCGCCCCCGTCCAGTGGCGCGGTTTGATTTATCAAGCGGTTCCCAACACATACCAAAATCGCCGTATGTCGGCAACAAAATAACGTAAGGCACAATACGATTCGGTTTGCCCTTGTAATACCGGATAAACGCTTCCGCATCTATACTTTCTATCCACGCAAGATTCTTAATCACATTTTCCTTAAAACCTATGCCGTTAGGAGAAACGTGAAAAAATTCGCTGGTTAAAATTGGAAATGCGTTGCCTTGCCGCCCAACCGTCATCTTAGCCATCTGCCTTAACGAGCCAAACTCCGTATCAATCGCCTGCAAATCAAAAGAATCCTCGCTGGAAACTCCCGCCGCCTCAAGCTTTCCATTTATTGTTTCAATATCTTCGCAGCCCTGTTCAAGGTCTTTCATATATACTGATGTTTCGCGGTCAATTTTAGAAAGAGCTTTTATAGTATCCTGAATTTCGATGAAAATATGTTTTTGCGTTTCTGTGTAACGGTCAAATATTTCTGGAAAAATTTCATAATGCGTATGCTCTATAAGCTGATTTGTTAATTCAACAAGTTGTCTTTCATAGTCTATGCGTTCAGCATTTTTTGAACGCAGCAAACCTTGAGAGCCTTCGATTTTGCCTTGCGCCTTTTCTTGAAGAGCCTGAAGATGCGCGTTCACATTGCCGCGTCCGCCGCTGCCGGGCTTAGCCTCATCGGTAGATGAGCATTTTACCTTGCTGGAGCCTATAAGTTTCATCCATTCGTCAATATAGTAAACCGGCTGCCCAAGATCGTTTGTAACCGGTATTTTCGCGAGAAAAGCTTTTGCTTCCGCGCTTAACAAGTTCGGGTGCAAAACCCCAAACCGCAGCATATATCTTTTAGGCGCTGGAAAATCACCTATAACGCCGCGTGCGGTCTTCCCCACGAATTCCCAAAACACATTGATTATTTGCATACGAAATATCGATTTATCTTTTGGATCTTTTGCTGTCGCATACTTTTGAAAAATACTATGCAGCCGCTGCGTTAAATCCCCGCCTTCCGAAAGCACAACTTTGTAGTATGAAGGATCCTCAAATGTGGTATGTCCTGTTTCTTCAAACAGCTTTTCCACAGTGGGAAAGCCGCTCAGGGCGACAGCTTCAGCGGAAGTCTGCCCCTCCTCCTCTTCCGGCAATCCGGCATTTAGTGTTAAATTGTTTTCCGTCGAGCTCATTTCGTTTCCTATGATAACAAAAATGAATAATGTTGACAAGCGGCTTTTCGCAGTATATATCAAGTCAAAGTAGAAATACTCCCTACGGCTATAAAAGCAGGCAGGCCATTATTCGGGAAATGAGCTTCCGTGCAGCAAGCGCACAAAATTTGCGGCACGGCATCTTAAACAAAGAAAAGGCGTTCAAAAACTTCAGTTTTTGAACAAGCCAATACAGCCCGCCGCCTATGCGTCAACTTTAATCCGGGACATGGCGTTCTGAGGCAGCCGCAGCGGGAAGCAGTTTTACAACTACGCTATGCCGCGTAAACATTCCGTTAACGCATCGCGGATTTTTGCCCTTCCTGAATAATTGCATGCTTCATCGATTGTAGAGGCATCATAAAAATATTCAGCGGTTAAAATGCGGCTTAGGTCTATGACATTTTCGGCGTTACAGCCAATATACCGCTTTATAGCCGTGATATTTTTATCGAACAGTTTATCAAATTCTTCTCCGCAGAATGTGCGGCATCTATCAATATTTACAGGCATTATGACTGGAACAGTCATAATGCCGTGAACGGCGGCAAGATTAAACAGTTCTTTAAGATAAAATAATTATTCACTTTTATCCAGACGGATTTGATACATATACATTGTTTTTATATACAATGAATTCGATTCAAAATTGTCATCGCCGGCAGGCCTTTGTCATATAGCGCATTTTTGAAAATATTTTTTTGTCAGGTTCCATCGCTATAATTTTTTTGTATTTTCCGCCGCAGAAAGCGTAGAATCTTATCAGAGTATCGCCTGTGTACGCGCCCATATCCAGATAAATATGACTGTCATGCGCCGGTAAAATGGTTTTGTCAAAAAAAGTATCGCCGTCTATCATATCAAACAGCGGCATCGCGTCGCCTAAAACTTTGCAGCGCAGGGGATGGACGAAAAGGCGGCTATATGCCGGTGAAGGTACCCCCCCCCCAATACACATCTATCGTTATTAGCTTTTACCGGAACGCTTTCCGGCTTCATTAGCCCCCTTTTAATAACTACAGGAACTCTTTTAGCGGCTGCAAGAGCGCTTTTAACCGCCGCAATAACGCCGCGTACGCCGGTGTACACGGAGGCGAAAAATGCATCCAAAACCACAGCAAAACGGCGTTTGCCGCCCGGAGTCCGCCGGAATTCGCGTTTTGAAGGAGTATTGGGTATGAAAAAGAACGTATCAATCATAGGCGCGGTCATTACCGCCGCCTTCCTGTCCTGCGCCACCGCAGGCGGAGGAGACAGCGCGGACATTCCTTCCCTTGACGAGGCCATCGAGCAGTCGGCGGCGGAACTTGTTGCGGAACTGCCCAAGGGAACCCGCGTGGCCATCGTGGGCTTTAGCTCGGAACACGAGAACCTGTCGGAGTACATCATGGACGAGCTCTCAGGCGTTCTTGTGGACGGGGATAT
>JAISZZ010000100.1 GCA_031284385.1 Treponema sp. | reverse complement strand
TCCTCCATAAAAAGAATCATTGAATGCCCCGCGTATGACAAGGACAACTATTCCGCCGCCGGCGTAAGCGCACCGTCCGTGTCGTTTGTGTTTCAAGATGCGCGGTTGCTGCCATACATGAATGTTCTGGAAAATGTAACATTGCCTATATTAGACTTGTTCGATAACCCGGTTGGTTATCTCACAGTCTTGCAGTTTTTCAGGCTAAGAGCCTGCGAACCGAAGGTTCGACAAAACTGCATTTTTTAATGGAAGTTGTTCGGAAACTGAAGTTTCCAAACAACTCTATTAAAAATTTTTGGCCGCGTTGAAGCGGAAAAGCAGGCTATGTTTTTTTTGCGCGAAAGCTCGTTGGACGGATACGCGGCGGCCTATCCCGCCGAACTGTCCGGCGGTCAGAGACAGCGGGCTTCGATAGCGAGGGCATGGGCATACCCCGCGCCTATAATTTTAATGGACGAACCGTTTCAGTCTTTGGATATACCGCTTAAAATTCAGTTAATAGATTCGGTAAAAAGGCTGATGCGCGCCGAAAGCCGTTTTATAGCCGCCGTTACCCACGACCCGCGCGAAGCTGTGTATCTAGGCCGGCGTATAATTGTGCTGGGAATGCCGCCGGAAGGCGGCGCCGCCAACATTGTTTTTGATGAAACATTTGAGCTGCCGGAGAAACGGAGCTTTGTCTCGGAAGCCGGCATTTTGCTGGAAAAAAAACTGATAGCAAAACTTCAAGCAGGCGCGCCTGCCGCCGCCAGCCTTGATAAAACCGGATTTAGCGGATAGTGTATTAGCGAGTTGTTTAAACTCCAGTTACCAAACAACTCTATTTTCAGAATCAGGATGGTAAATTATGAATGACTATTTATTTTATTATTGCGGACAATTCGTGCCGCCGGCGTTAAAAATACCGCTTGTACGTTTATATGATTACACGCGGTACAAATTAAGATTGGAGATAATTAATTACCTCGAATCGGAATTGCAACAAAATCCTGATGACGAAAAAGAAGAAGTACTCAAATTCCTGCGGAAAAATCCTCTCGAAATGATCCCCTATAAATACGCTTCTGTGCCGCCGAGTTATAAAATAGTTGTTTATGATGACGGCGAGGGAAACAAATATGTGCTGTATGACGGTAAAAAAATATTTTTCCCGAATGATTGGAGTGTGTATCAAATAAAGATGGTTTATACATCGCTTTTACGGGAGCAGCAAGTAAAATCCCCGCACCGGTACGAAACGGATAGTATTTGTGTGCGTGACGGCGATATAATCGCGGATTGCGGCGCGGCAGAGGGTATATGGGCGCTTTCATCGGTAGAAAAAGCGGGGAAAATATATCTTTTTGAATGTGAAGAAAACTGGATAGCCGCCCTTAAAAAAACTTTCGAGCCATGGAAAGATAAAGTCGAGATCGTAAATAAATTTGTTTCCGATACCAATTCTGGAAACAATATAACAATAGATGAATTTTTTAGTAATCGGGGGGGGGGGGGGGATAAATTTCATAAAAGCGGACATCGAAGGCGCGGAAGTTCCCATGCTGCGCGGCTCGGAAAAAACTTTAGCTTCGGCAAAAGATTTACGGCTGTCCGTTTGTACCTATCATCGGCAAAACGACGCGTGCGAACTGGAAGCCATCCTTAAAAAACACGGCTTTGCGACATCCTACTCTGACGGATATATGATTCTCTGGGGTTTCGATGAACAACTAAAAGAGCCGTATCTGCGGCGCGGTGTAATACGAGCTAAAAAATAGATTTGTTCGACAAGCCGGTTAGCTGCCGGTAGACTTAAGTCCATTACTTTTTTAATGAAGCGATGCGGCGGCTTGACTGAATTTTGGGATTGTGGTTGAATGGTTATATTAGGGTGATGAATTCGGGAGAGAGCGGAAAAAGGGGTGATTAATCTTTCCTCCGCCGCCGAAGGGGCAACTGCGAAAAACTCTCAGGCAAAAGAACCGGATACTGACTAAACTCCGAAAAGTTTTGATTATGGGCAGCCGTTTGCCTTAATCGACACACCGAAGAGGCAATTTTCCAAACTGTGGAAAAGAATCTTTCAGGTTAATAGACGGAGCGCACACTGCTGAGAGGCAGTGAAAACCACTGGAACGAAGCCGGGTTGAGCCGGAAAATGTTTCCAGCGTGTAAGCGCGCGTTTTCTTGAAGGAGGCTGATTTGGAAAAGAAAACTCCACTTTATCAGTGGCACGAGAGCCATGGCGGAAAGATAGTTCCGTTTGCCGGTTATCTGCTGCCTGTCCAGTACGAGCAGGGAGTCATTGCTGAACACAATGCCGTGCGAAAATGCGCCGGCCTTTTTGACGTTTCCCACATGGGCGAATTCGTGATCAAAGGCAGGGACGCCTTGCCGAACCTTCAGCGTATTTTAAGCAATGATTTCAGAGATATGAGCATAGGCCGTGTCCGGTATACGCTGATGTGCAACGAGAACGGCGGAATTGTTGATGACCTCGTTGTCTGCAAGATGGCGGATGACCGCTATATGCTGGTGGTAAACGCCGCTAACCGTGAGAAAGATGCCGCTTGGATCAAGGCCCATATTGAGGGCAGCGGCGTTTCATTTGAGGACATCTCCGATACCTTAGCCCAGATTGCCATACAAGGGCCGGCTTCTCTGCCCATACTCTCCTCAGTTTCAAATACCATTCCGGAAAAATACTATACCCTGATTGAAAAAGGGCAGGCGGCGGGCGTAGATTGCATCGTGTCCCGCACAGGCTATACGGGCGAGACGGGGTTTGAGCTTTACTGCCCGCCTGAAAAGGCTGAAACCCTTTGGGAACGCCTGCTTGAGGCGGGAAAGGGCGCCGGCCTGATACCCTGCGGGCTTGGGGCGAGGGATACGCTGAGGCTTGAAGCCGCGATGCCGCTTTACGGGCATGAGATGAACGACAGCGTAACACCGTTTGAGGCCGCTCTCGGCTT
>JAISZZ010000071.1 GCA_031284385.1 Treponema sp. | reverse complement strand
GAATTCCGTTTGAAAGGTTTGCGCATCCGCTTCCTCTCTGGCGGCTGCCGCCTTGTCCTTCCATGTTTTTGAGAAACCTGCGGCGCGTAGTCTAATCTCGTTTAATGATAACGGCATATAAAAATCATACAGCGGACACTATAGCTGTTCAAGAATTTGAACAAGGCTATTAGCCGGATGCCTTCCGGTTATATCAGCGGCATCCTTTGATTTTTAACATATTCGAGAACACCACGGCAAACACAATTATAACCCCGCCGGCTATAGCGTTTAACGCGGGCTTCTCGCCTGTTACGGCAAACACCCAAACGGGGTTCATAACTGGTTCCACGCAGGCTATTATCAGCGCGGCAAACGCGCTGACGCGCTTTATGCCGTAAGCAAACAGTATTGACGCGAAGCCCATCTGCACCGTACCCATGAAAAAAATCGCGCCAAAAGCCGGCAGGCTCAAATTCTGTCTGTCAACAAAAAGAAACGGCGCGGCAAAAAACGCCGTTATAATATTTGACAGCAACAGACTGTACGCCGGATCAGCGTCTTTCTGCATACGCATACAAACCGAATTCAACGCAAACAGTATACCGGACAGTAATGCCATCATATCGCCAAGCAAAGAATCGGAAGCGAGCGAACCGTAAAATATGACGAAAAGCCCGCCCAGCACAAGCGTCAAACCCATCCAGTTTTCCGCACGCGGTTTTTCTTTCAGCAGTATGATGCTCAAAATGGCTGCCCACACGGGAGCGCTGTACTGAAGCAGTATCGCATTTGCGGAGGCTGTTAATTTGTTCGCCGCGACAAACAGTAACATTGTGGCCGAATATGCGGCGCCAGACAACCAAAAGGCCGGCGTTTTTAGCGCCGTCGTAATCCCACGAAACGGTTTACGCATAAAAACACAGCGCGCCGCGATCATAGTAATGGCGGCGATAAAACTCCGCGCCCCCGCTATAAAAACCGGATTCGCGTCTACCAATTTTATGAAAAGCCCGCTTGTACTCCAAAGCAACGCACAGAGCGCTACAGCGGCGCGTCCCCAAAGAAATGAGCGCTGGTGTCCGGTATACGGCATTTAATTCATGTGCACCATCGAGTTTGAGATGCTGTAACAGTAATCGCCGAGTTTTTCTATGCGCCGCACCAGATCAATGAACAACAATTCGGTCTTTACATCGGCGCCTTCTTCTATGCGCTTGCGTCCCAGTTTGCGTAGTTTGTTTCGCGACAGATCAATCTTTTCTTCGATTTCTTTTGCATACAGGCCTTGTTCCTCGTTAAGTTTCCCGCCTAAATGATCTTTGACGAAGGTCAGGAATTCCTCAACCTGCCCCATGTACGGGACAAGCGCCTCCATCTCCTTATGCTTGAATATTTGATTTTTGCGGACACTGCGTTCCAGCAAAAGACTCGCGCTGTAACAGTCGTCTGTCATATCTTCCATATCAGCGATTATACGCAAAAGCAGCGACACATTGTATTCGGAACGGGGGTTTAAATGATTACGCGTACACTCCATCAGGTAACCGGTCAATACCTCACGCATCTGATCGGCATAGTCCTCTTCTTCCTTCAAATCAGCGACGAGCGCACTAGCCGATTCTAAATTGAGGTTTTGCAGCGAAGCCCGCAGTTTTTGATACATAGTAAAAACGATACCGGCCATATCGCTGATTTCGTTTTTTGCCCGCAGAACGCTCAATTCAGGCGTGTCCCGCATCGGACCTGACAGGTATGAAAAGCGGTAAACATTTTCCGCAGTTTTCTCATCCTTATCTTTGACAATAAATGTTACGAGAGCGGCAAAAGGTTTTACAAACGGAAAGAACAGTATCGTATTCAGCACATTGAATGTTGTATGAAACATTGCAATTTCGGTTGTTACCGCACCCGCGCCCGTTCCGCCGGGGCATATAAATTGAACCAGCCGGACAAGCGGGTTAAAAAATATTAGCGCGACTACGGCACCTATAATGTTGAACAACACATGAACCATCGCCGCCCTTTTTGCTATGGTCTTTGTGCCTATTGACGCGAGCAGCGCGTCAATAGTCGTCCCTATGTTAGCGCCGAGTATCATGGCGGCGGCGGAGTTGAAGTCTATGATGCCTTTGAACGCCATCGTCAGCATGATAGCCGTTGACGCGCTTGACGAATGTACTATCACGGTTATCACAAGACCGATACCCGCGTACGCGAGTATATGCAAAAAACCGCCGCTTCCCAGTGAACGTAAAAAATCAAGGTTTTCAGGGTTTATCACAGGCATCGATTTGGTTAAAAAATCTATGCCCAAAAACAAAAGCCCGAACCCCATTACGGCATTACCTGTTCCCTGATATTTCCATTTTACCGTTCTCATCAGGAAACCAATTCCTACGGCGGGCAGAGCAAGGCTCGAAATATTCAGCGTAAAACCAATCAGCGAAACTATCCAAGCCGTTACCGTCGTTCCGATATTCGCGCCCATTATCACGCCGATAGCCTGTGTAAGCGTCAAAATACCGGCGTTTACGAAAGAAACTACCATAACGGTAGTGGCGCTGGAAGACTGAATTACGGCCGTTACGATAAATCCAGTAATGATTGCGGAAATACGGCTGCCGGTCATAAAGCCCAGCGTCTGTTGAAGTTTGTCGCCCGCTCCCTGCTGGATTCCGTCACCCATCACTTTCATCCCATACAGGAAAAGCCCCAGACTCCCCGCTATACGGAATAACAAGCTCACAATTTCCATACCTATATCGTAAACTAACAATGAATACCGTGGCTAGGGCAGCGCCGGAGACACTAATTTTCACAAATTAAAACGGGTTTGAGTATGAAAAACCTATGGAAGCACTGATTTATTCAATCGAGAATAAATCAGTGCTACTTTAATGTGGTATTTGCGTAATGAAATGAGCTTGGCTCCTTAGGGCAATGCTGATGCGCCAACGAAGTTGGCGAGGCATCAAGTTAATCAGCATTGCCCTATGGAATCCGTGCACATTTTTTGATGATGAGACACTCCGCAATTTATATGTTTACCAGTGTCAACAAAACCCGTTACAATAAAGGCATGAATAAACGCCGTTTACCGCTGGGTGTGCAAACTTTTTCGGAGATAGCCGAAGACAAGCTAGTATACGTTGATAAAACGGCGCGGATTTACGACCTTGTTACAGATTCCGGTAAGTTTGTGTTTCTCGCCCGCCCGCGCCGTTTTGGTAAGAGCCTGCTCTGTTCCACACTCGCCGCCCTTTTTGAAGGGCGGCGCGAGCTGTTTTCCGGCCTTGCGATAGACACCCTCGACTGGGAATGGAAAAAACATCCGGTCATACACATCGATTTAAACCCCGCCAATTATGTAAGCGGCGGCAGCCGCGCCTTGCAAAACAGGTTAAACACGGTTTTGGCAATAGCCGAAGAAAAATATGATGTTCCTGCCGCCGGCAACGACATAAGCGACAGATTTTTTAATGCAATAAAAA
>JAISZZ010000032.1 GCA_031284385.1 Treponema sp. | reverse complement strand
ATGAAGATGTACAGGGCAACGTCATTTAACTTAGGGCAACGCTGATTAACTTGAAGCCTCGCCAACGAAGTTGGCGCATCATCGTTGCCCTATGTATTTGCTTATTTCATTACGCAAATACGGCATTAACGTAGCACCAATTGCGTCAACTATGTTGACGAATGCGCACTCGCATAAATCAGTGCTTCCTTAGCCGAACAGTGCGTAGTAAAGGAAATCGTCGCTGAAGGCAGCCCGGAACATTTTCCTGCGGATGCAGAATCGTTTTCAGGCACGGCGGTTTTCCGCAGGAAGTATAGCGCCGCTTTTCTCATCCCATTCAGATTTTCCACAACGTGGTTTGCCCGTGCCCGGCACGCGTCTTCCCCAAAACACACGTCCAGAAACCAGTGCGTACCGTTATCGATTGACGGTGTCCCCAGATGATGGATGCGGCTTCTTCATCACGGATTTTTAAATGACGCTGACCTGGGCCGGGATACGGACAAAAAAGCGGATATGCGCCGGATGTGTAAATGTAAAACTACTGGCGGCGCAATTCGGTATATTGACCTATACGGCGTTATTTTGTAGACTTAAAAAACTTATGTCATTATTCATCCGTGCCGGCAAACCGTGCGGATTAGAAATAGGGGAGGTCCATGAAACGGACATATCAACCAAGTAAAGTAAAGCGCAATAGAAAGTTTGGTTTTCGGGCGCGTATGAAGACGCGGGGCGGTCGTTTGGTGTTAAAACGCCGTCGCGCCAAGGGCAGGATAAAGCTGACGGTCTCGGACGAGAAGAAGCCTTACTAGAATGACGGAAAAAGAATGTCTATCCCTGTGTTTTCCTCGCGGAGAGCATTTAAAACGGCGGCATGACATTCAAAGTGTGTTCAAAAAAGGTGCTTCCACCTCTTGTTCCGGTGCCCGCTTGTTTTTTTTACGCAGAGACAGACGGGAACGGCGTATAGCTTTTACTTTTTCGCGTAAATTTGGTAACGCGGTGGAGCGGAACCGTGCACGCCGGCTCGGCAGGGAAGCTTACCGCCATCTCAGGGCAAAAATAAAAGTGGGGTACGATTTGGTATTGCTGGTTTACCCCGGTAAAAACGATTTTTCGGAAGGTAAAAAGCCGCTAAACGGCTTTTCAGTCCGACTGAAGCAGATGCGTATCCTGCTCGACATGGCAGGGCTTTTCACGGCAGGAGTATTGCCGTGATTATGACGCGGGCGGGGTTTACCCCTAAGAACCTTGTTCTTTTGCTGATACGTTTCTATCAAAAAGCCGTATCGCCACACTTTCCGCCTTGTTGCAGGTACTATCCAACCTGTTCGATGTACGCTTACGAGTCGGTACAAAAATATGGCGTTTTTCGCGGACTTTATCTGGGTGTTGTCCGTCTTTTACGTTGCCACCCTTTTCACAAGGGCGGCTATGACCCGGTACCGTAATAATGCGTCCGGCGTTCCGCGCCGGTGGGTGCAAATAAATGCGGCAAAATTCGTGGACGGATAGGCCACGCCGCATAAAAATTGTCTGAAAATTGAAAAATTCGGACACTCATTATTTAAAGAGGTTTCATGGAAAAACGAACAATTCTAGCCGTTGTACTGTCTATTGTAACAATTACCGGATTCTACCTTATTCAATACAAATTTTTTCCGTCTAAGCCAGTTGTTACACAGGAACAGCAGGCTGCGCCGGAAGAACACGCCGCGCCCTCCCCTCTTCCAGTTGGAGACGCGCTTCCGCCGGCAGCTTCGTCCGGCAGTTTGCCTGACGCTCAATCACCGCTTGCCGCTTTTGACGGGACGGAGGCTTTTCCTGACTACGAGCAGTTTACAAAGATAGAGACGGATATTTTTATCGTTGAATTGAGTAATTCAGGCGGCGATATAACCAGTTTCAAGCTGAAAGAACATCATGACGGCGATGATTACGTTGATATGATACTGAGAGGAAACGATCCCGCCCACGCTTTCACGCTCGCGTTTGGCAACAAAAGTGCCGCGCCGGTAAACGCTTTCTTTAACAGCAGGCGAATTTCCGATACTATCATTGAGTATTACCGTGATTTTTCAATAAATGGCGGGATTTTCCGTCTTACCAAACGTTATACCTTTATGCCGGACGAATATATGTTCGAGCTTGCGGTAACGCTTGACGGCGGTAATTCGGTTCCCGCACTAAGTTTTGCGCCCTCAGGCGAAGCGCCGGCGGCCTACACGCTTGCTTTCGGACCGCAGATAGGCCCTCGTTTCGATAAACTTGACGGAAACTATGATTACAGACGGTACATAACATTCATAAACGGCAAGCAACGGCAAGAGAAAGTCACAGCAAATCAAGACACAGTTGTATCGAGCCGTGTGTCGTGGGCATCAATAGCCGGAAAGTATTTCGCATTTATAATGATACCGGATGCCACGGCCTACGAACTTGTCTTTTCGGCGCGTCCGCAGGAGGCGGGGCTTGAAACCGCCTCGCGGATGTTTATCACACGCCCGCCGCTTTCGGCATCTCGCAGCGCGGACATATTCCGCTTTTACCTTGGGCCTAAAACATCAAAAGCACTAACGATTTACGATACCGGAGCCAACGGTTTTCGCTATACGGACTTGCGGCTGGAAAATGTCGCTAATGCCGGAGGATTTTGGAGCATCCTGAACCCGCTGGAATCGCTGTTAAACTGGCTTTTGAACCTGTTTTACGGCCTGATTCCAAATTACGGCATGGCTATAATCCTTGTAACGCTGCTCGTCAAGATTGGGTTGTTTCCCCTCACCAAAAAAGGTTCGGAGGGGACGCTGCGTATGCAGGCAATGTCGCCGAAAATCAAGGAAATTCAGGCGAAATACAAGGATAATCCGCAAAAGATGAACCTTGAACTGGCCGGACTCTACAAAAAAGAGGGCTACAGTCCACTTTCGGGCTGTCTGCCAATGTTGATTCAGCTTCCAATATTTCTGGCTATGTACAATCTTTTTAACAATCATTTTGAACTGCGCGGCGCGATGTTTATTCCGGGCTGGATACCGGACCTCGCCGTGCCGGAAACAATATGGAATTTTGCGCCGTTCAAGCTCCCAATACTTGGCTGGAGCGACCTGCGACTGCTGCCTTTCATCTACGTGGGTTCGCAGCTTTTGTACAGCAAGGTTACGCAGACTCCCGATCAGGCGGGTAATGCGCAGATGAAGATGATGATGTACTTTATGCCAATAATGTTTTTCTTCATTCTGTACAACGTTCCATCAGGTCTATTGGTTTACTGGATAATGTCAAACGTCCTTACCATGATACAGCAGCTTGCTATAAACAAGCTTATGGCTGGAAAGAAGGCCGCTCTTGCCGCGCCGGCGCAGCCGGAAAAGAAGGTTATTGTCCCGCCTAAAAAAAGGAAGAAACGCTAAGGAAGCGTTGATTTATGCGGTGCTACTTTAATGCCGTATTTGCGAATGAGCAAATACATAGGGCAACGCTGATTCCCGTGTGATGCGATGAGCGTCACCTTGAGTGGGAAGCATGGATGAGGACGTGATATTAAATCTATTATCACAAGGAGTGACTCATGATAAAAGAATTCGAAGGACGAACAGAAAAAGAAGCCATTGACAAGGCCGCAAAGGAACTTGGGGTTGAGCGGGATTGTTTCGATGTGGAAATTCTGGAGACACATCGCGGTGGTCTGTTCAAAAAGGCTTATGTAAAGATTCGCGTTCATACAAACGACTCAAACGAGGTAACTTCCTCAAAACGTGCGAAACGCCCATCCGTGCCAAGGCGCGAGGAAATTTCTCACGCGAAAATCCGCGACCATGCTTCCGACGGGGAAGCTGCGCCGCCAGACCTTGAATTTGAAAAAACAATTATTGAATACCTTGACAAGGTCGTAGGTCTGATGGGTATTGACGGGAAAGCAAGCGTTGTTTTCCGTGAAAAACGCAAGTTATGTATCAATATTGCATCATCAGAATCTTCTTTCATAATTGGGAAAAAAGGCAAGACGCTGGACGCTCTTCAGTCGATTGTATCGATTTACACGGTGCACTTAAAGCATGAAGATACTCGAATAATTCTTGACTGCGAGAGCTACCGTATGCGCCGCGAAGAAAATCTTGTGCGCCTTGCCTACAATGTAGCGGATCGCGTCCGTGAGAGCCGCGCCTCGGTACTTCTTGAGCCTATGAATCCGTTTGACCGCCGTCTTATTCACACAACTCTGAACGATGTCGAAAATGTGGAAACAAAAAGTGAAGGGCAGGGGCTTTATAAGCAGGTGCGTATTTTTTACAAGGCTGCTAAACATTAATTATGGATACTTATAACGCTATTGCGCTTGAATTGAATCAAATTTTGCGAGAGACGGCAGCCGGCCGTATGCTTTCCAGTTTTGGAAAGCGTATGTATTTTCCGCATGGAATAATAGCTCAGAGCGGCGAGGCGAAAAAAGCCGCTGTAAAGGCTAATGGCACGATAGGAATGGCCTATTCAAACGGAAAACCGCTGTTATTGTCCGCCTTCAAACGTTATATGCCTGAATTCGAACCTGAAGAAATTGTCGCGTACTCGCCGACTGCCGGCAACGAAAAGCTGCGCGAACTCTGGAAAAATCAGATTTTGCGGAAGAATCCGTCGCTGAGCGCAGATTGTATCTCGCTTCCTGTCGTTACGCCGGGCGTTACCGCCGGTATATCGTACACGGCGGAACTTTTTTTGAATGCGGGGCAAACGATTCTGTCAGCCGAACCTGCTTGGGACAACTACCGCTTGATTTTTGAGGATCGATGCGGCGGTTACCTGCGCGGAATCCCATTTTTTGATGACACTGAACGACTCAATCTCGCAAAAATCAAGTCCGCGATAAACGAGGAGGCTCAAAAAGGTTCTGTCCGCATCATTCTCAACTTTCCGAATAACCCTGCGGGATATTCCCCCTCCATCGCCGAGATGAACGCCATCGTAGCTTATATTTATGAGGCGGCGGAAAGCGGTGCCGATGTTCTTGTAATATGCGATGACGCTTATTTTGGTTTTTTTTATGAGAACGATATATGCAAAGAGTCAATTTTCGGGATGCTCGCTGGTCTGCATGAACGGGTAATCGCGATAAAAACTGACGGCCCCACCAAAGAAGATTATAGCTGGGGTTTTCGCCTCGCTATGGTAACGATAGGTTCAAAGGGTTTGCGGGCAGAACATTTTGACGCGCTCGTTACAAAGTACATGGGGGCGATACGTTCCTCCGTATCCTGCGCGAATACGCCGGCGCAATCTCTATTTCTTAAAATGTGTGTCGATGAAACGATAGAAGAACAGAAAACCGTTTTTTTCAACATATTAAAAGAACGCTACCAGGCCGTAAAACTATTTCTGAATACTCATAAAAACCACCCGCACCTGTCGCCGCTGCCCTTCAACTCCGGTTATTTCATGTGTTTGAGCTGCAATGGCATAGATGCCGGCGAACTGCGCCGTGATTTACTTGAAAATCACGGTATCGGGGTCATAGCGTTTGGCAGCGAATACATCCGCGTAGCGTTTTCCAGTATAGAAAAAGAGCTGATACCCGAAGTTTTTGGCGCTATTTATGACGCGGCGCGGTAAGGTTCAGCTTCAAGTGATGTTTATGTACAGTTTTTTAATATTTCCAACATTCTCGAAAATGCCGAACAAGGTTTTCGCAATTCTTTTGCGCCGCGTGTGATTTTGCAAAGCGAAAGCCCTAACTCTTTTGCGATTGCGCGTTGCGGAATCTTTTTATTGAGAGCTTTTATCAATGCCCAACGTGCCGCTATATCGGCGCATTCCGCAGGCGTAAACATCTCGCTGAAAAAATCTACTATCAAGGTTTTATCAGTAGTTTTCGCTAAGACGCGCGCCATTTCATCAAGATTTTCGTTTATTATTCTGGTTTCAAGCATTATGATTACCAATTACCGTCAGTAGTATAGCAAAAAAAGCCGAAAAATATTAAGTGAGGAAGCGCTTGATGAAGGTAAAATTTAAGTCATTTCAAATTATTTTTTGGATGTTTTTTTGCCGGTCGGCTTTTTCACAAGAATTGCTGCGTGGAGAAGTCAGTGTCGAGATGGAACCTGTCTATGCCCAGTTTTTGGGGGTTCCTTACCCGCTTGATTTAACGACTGCCAATACATGGGCTGTAGAAGATGCCGCCGCCGCTTTTTCGGGGATGGTATACGGCTGGACGTTTGTATATGAGCCGGGGGAACGGGCTCGGGATTTACAGGAATTTTTTGACATAACCATGCTTGGCAAGATTGAAACGGACGACACGCGGTTAAAAGTTACGGACGCAGTTATGGATGGCGGCGTTTTTTATATGTATTCCGATTACATTCTCGATGAAACGCAGAAGACAAGACTTCTTGCGTGGAAAAGCGCGTCTAAGGCCACAGTTAAATCGCTTGGTTTCAGTTCTTTACAGGGTGATAAGGGCGTTACCAGCCGCAGTCAAATAAAAGAATCCGCCCTTAAAGACGCAATGAAAACGGCTCTTCGCAATAGATTACGCATTACAGAACGGAATCGTCCGCGTACAGTAACGGGTTTTATTTCGCTGTCAAAATTTCCAATTTACAGAATGCAAAGCGGAATGTGGGCAGCCACCGCCGAATTCAGAATCGAGATAAAAGAAATTATTCCATTTGCCGCTTATTAACGCCGGATTATATCAATTTATGTTCTTTCGCCGTGATAAATAACGCTTTATTCCAATGCTGCTTCAATAAAAAATTACGGCGCATTTCAATTTCGTCAATACGGCTGGAACGCCGTTGTAAACGTTTGAACGCTATGCTTATCGCAGTATTCCGGTCTACCTCTGTCGAATTGGCCTGCCGCAGAATCTTATAATTTGCAAAAAAATAAAATGAAATGTTTGGATCCGATTCCCCTAATTGCTTATCCCTGATAACTTTTTGCATAAGAGCGAGAGCTTTTTGGGATCCGGTAGAATCCAGCATAGAAATTGCCATAGCCTGCCATACGTTTATCATCCTAATCCAGAATTCTTTTTTTGAAATTTGCAGCAGCTCACACTGCGCGAAACCGCTGCTCCAGTCAGGCTGTTCAAGAAATAAAAAACTGTCATCTTTCAATGAAGACAGAAGCTGTTCCGATAACTCAATAGTTTTTTTATAATCACCGGAAAAACACGCCGCTTCTATTTCAAATAGCAGTCCATCGCCAAAAATAAATTCTCGATCAGCCGGTTTTTCATTGTTTAAATACAATTCTGTTCTATAAATCCACGCACTGATAGTTTGTGATTGACTAGAATATGGCTCGCCGCAGCAGCGTTCGTACATATCATTAAAAATATCCACAGCTTCCGCATAGTAACCAGCTTCAAAATAGAATCTGCCTGAAAGAAATTTTGCCCGCATAGCCCACTCTTCCATTCCAGAAATATTTGCGGTATGCGCCGACTGTTTTGCCAAACGCAGCGCCTTTGATATATTACCGAAAATAAAATGACATCCGGCGGCATAGTAAGCGACAATAGCTAATTCAACATTATTTCCGCCGCGCTCAGAGGCTTCTATCGCGAACGAAAGGTAGTCTATCGCACTATTCAAATCATTTTTTGATAAATTGATAAATGCAAACAGACGGTAAACCTGTGCGATTCCATATCTTCCACTGTTATTTTGGCAGATTATCAGGGATTCTTTTATTTCTTCAAAAGCGGTTGACGAATCATGTATTCCCATTTTATAAAAAGCATTTATTGTTAGAATCTGCGCTTTATAGTTTGATATTTCAACTTCAGGAATACGCAGATTAGAAAATGTATCTCTGATTTCCGCCTCGTCTCCATAAATTAAACTTTTTAATGTTTTGTAAATATAATACAAGGCCGGAGAATAGCCGCCGCCGCAGATTGAATCGAATTGTTTTTCTTCCAAAAGTTTTTCAATGCTGCGGTAAGTTCCGTTTATAACATCCTGTTTTATGGATTCAAGTGCAAGAAGCGGCGGTATATTCCCGCCAAGATAATGAAGCGCTTCCAGCAGACTGAAGCAGGGTTTTAATTTTCCGGATCTGGTCAATGAAAGCAGTAGCCGCGTAGCCATGCTTCGTATGTAACCGGCGCGTTTTCCAAGCAAGTTCTCCACATACGGAATAAAATCCGCCATTTCCACATCAGGATCCTGTTTTGAACGTATAACGCCGTATTTTAAAAGCAAATCCAACGAGCGGTCTATAGCAGCGGGGTTTTTGCCTTCCATCAAAAATAAATCTGAAAGCATAAACGCCGGAAAATAACGGCATAGAATCGCGCAGGCATAAGCTGTTTCCCAGAGGCTTTTACTTAAAATTTCAGGCTGAATGACAGGCGGATTTTCGGCGCTGAAACAGTTTACCACCGATGAAAACATACTATTCCATGCGGGCGGCAGCTCGGAGGAATTACACGCGGCATACACAATAAAATCATTTTCTTTATAATACTGCTGATAATCCATAACTAATTGACGCATATTATCATCGGCATTCTGAATATTTTCCAGTATGATAACAGCAGAGTTTTTACAATTTAAAACAGCAGCGTGGTATGCTTCCAAAAGCATTTGGAAAAAACATTTGGCTTTTTGCAACAAAAAATTTGAGTATTCATCACGTATGCGTTCCATAAAAATCATATCATACAATTCATTTATTTCTTTTGAGAGTTTAACGCCGTTACTTTCAATAAAATTACGCATTTTAGGACTCAGAGCGTCAGAAAAACAGTTTAACATTCCGCCCCACGAGCCAAAACGTATGGTAAGCGGCGCAAAAACACCATTTTGACCGCCGCAAAACCAATGCAGACAGTTGCGTTTTCCTATAAACTCTCTGCCTACAAGCACGACATTTCTGCCTATATTATTATCAGAAAAAAATTGTTTTATGGAATTACGCACCGGATATTGTTTTCTTATTCCGTCAAGTTTTTTTATATTTTGTAATTCCATAATTTCTTCCGGTAACGACATTTTTCCGCTGGAAATAAGAACATCTTTAAATTCAAAAAAGAAATCAAGATTTTTTTGTATGGAACGTGTACACCATATACCGCTGGCTATCCGCACAGACGGCAGTGAATTCAAAATGCTATGCATTTGTTCATAATCTATTACTTCGCTGAAAACGCAGATATGGCCGTATAGATCAGATCTTAGTTCATGCAGCATATCTTTTATGGTTTCTATCACAGACAGAATGTCCAGCCAAAATCCGAAACTTTCTTCATTAAAAAAAGCTATTATCGTGCGATATTCATATTTTATATTTCCGCCGTAAAGTTTTACGCTATTGACTATTGATTTTTCTAACTTATTATATACTGTAGGACGTATACGTTTAATTTGAGCTTGATATTTCAGAAAGAAGGTCATTTGTATCATGGATAATATCCTTATCGATTTTGCGGATTCCAAACATAAGCGTTTAGAAGCCGCACATTCATATAAAAAATTTGTATGCGCCGCCGCGTTGGAGGCGGGATTCTCGCGAGCCAGAATACTGTCTCCGTTCAATCCTGAAAAATTCCGGCCTAAAAACTCGCCGCCGCTTCCAGAAAACTATTACCAAGCCGCCGCGTCAATCATAGTTTGCGCCCTGCCTTATGGCAACCAGCATGAAAACACGCCTGCACTACCGGGAACCGGCGTTTGCAAGGCGGGCATAATCGCGCCGTTTGCGCGTTTTAATTACTATCGTGAAGCTGTTAAACGCATGAAAAGCCTATCCCTATTGCTGCGTACACGTTTTGGCGGCTTAAAAGGCGATTATCGCATCTTTTGTAATTCACCTATACCCGAAAAACCAATCGCGGCGGCATCAGGACTGGGTGTGGCAGGCAAAAACAGCCTTATCATAAGCCCCGAAGCCGGTTCACTATTCATTATTGCCGCCATGACTCTCCCTGTTCCGTTAGAAGCCGACCCACCGCTCGGCCCACCTCCCGATGCGGAAAACGCACTATCAGAGACATATGCCATACCGCCACACGGCTCACCTCCACTACGGTTTACTTTATGTGAAAAATGTGGCCATTCACCGCCATGCGCCGCCGCCTGCCCCACCGGTGCGGCACTTGGAACTGGCATTATTGACCAATCCAAGTGTATTCAATGGTACGCTTCCGGTAATGGCGTGTCAACCGATACGCCATTACCCGATTTCGTGCTTGCGGCATGGGGAAACCGTCTGTATGGATGTTCCGCCTGTCAGGATGCCTGTATGCACAACAAGCGCCCCATTCAAGGCGTTCAGACTACGGAAGGCGCGTTACCGGCGTTTATCGATGTATACGGCTTGTTAAAACTTTCTGATGAGGAAATAAAAGCAATGTTCAAGGGAACCGCCCTGGGACTCTCTTGGCTCGGGCCACAAGCTATAAGGAGAAACGCGGAGGCGGTTTTGATGGGATTGTCCCGCTAATATGACATATTGCGGCTTCTACCCAGCCGTTCTTCAGATATTTTGCGTCCATCAACCCAAACGGCTCGTAAAATCGCATTATTATTTTTGTACAACGTTTCTATTTCCCTGTCCCCATCACGTGTTACGCTGCGTTCCAGAACGCCATTTCGGAAGTTTTCTTCTTTGACGCGGTCTCCCGATTCGTCATACGAGTACGATACCAACCGTTCATCACCCGCCGCCGTCCAGCTTACGGAAGCCAGATGATCGTCCAACCATGTATTTTTTAATTCGCCGACAACCACGTCTTCCTCGTTGCGGTAAGTTTCGGTTATGATACGGCGTTTATTATCGAATGTATAATCGATTTTTGAATATGACGCGCTCATTATGTCCGACAAAAAAAGTGAAACATAGGGAATAGGGACATCCACAAAGTTTATATCGCTCTGTCCGCCTTCAATAAAACGCGGAAAACGTATCAACTCGGTTTTTACGGCTTTGTCATGGAAAATCCGTTCAATGGAGCGCAGTCCGTTAGAGCGGGTATACCTGTAAAAATCCGTCCAGACAGGGCCGCTTTCCCGTCCGGTTATCGCAACAAAAAATTCGGGGATGGCGGCAGGCCCTTCTGGATTGCGCGCCATGTCCGCAGCGGAAGGCATGGCTGTAACCGTATCTTTTACCGGTTTTCCATCCAGCAAGCTGCCGGCTATGGGGGACTCGGTCATATCGCTTTCAATCAGAGGTATTTCTTCCCCGTCGGGAATCATTATTCCGGGTACCAATTCGTCAACCCCGACAGATGGAGATGTAACCTCTTCTTGCTCTTCCGCAATATCGGTTTGTTGTGGAATAGCTTCAACAATGTGAGCTTCGGCTTTCAATAGAATTTTATCTCTGTAGGAATATGAAATGAAGTAACCGGAACCGTCGGCATCAAGACGCTGCTCTTCGACAAGGAGTCCCTGATCATCGTACCATTCTATGAAGCCTGCGCCGTTATCGCTGATGGCCGCGACAAACAA
>JAISZZ010000177.1 GCA_031284385.1 Treponema sp. | reverse complement strand
TGACGGAACGGATAAAGAATGATAAAAATTATCTGCGGCAATCCTGCCGGGGACGGATTTTAGCGGCTCTTTTTTTTGAACCAAGCACTAGGACAAGGCTTTCGTTTGAGGCCGCCATGCTGAGGCTTGGCGGCAGTACGCTGGGTTTTGCTGAACCGGGTTCAAGTTCCGCCAGCAAAGGTGAAAGTCTTGCCGATACGGTGCGCGTTGTTTCGTCATATTCGGACGTGATAGTTATGCGTAACCCTAAAGAAGGGTCGGCGCTGCTTGCCTCACGGTATTCGCCGGTGCCGGTGATAAACGCGGGGGATGGCGGGCATCATCACCCTACTCAAACTCTTACCGATCTTGTTACAATTAAACAACTGCGCGGTGATTTTTCTTCGCTTACTATTGGTTTTTGCGGCGATTTGAAATTCGGACGCACCGTACACTCGCTTTCTGCATCTCTTTCACGTTATGCGAATGTAAAAATGGTTTTTGTTTCTCCGGCGGAATTAAGAATTCCTGAATATATAACGCATGATATTCTAAAAAAAAATAATATCGAATACTCTGAAACCGACCGTCTTGAAAAAATCATCGGCGGCCTTGACGTTCTTTATATGACCCGCGTACAACGCGAGCGGTTCTTAAACGAAGAAGAATATATACGGCTTAAAGATTCATACATTTTAACATCAAGACTGATGAAACGCGCCAAAAACGATTTAATTGTGCTGCATCCGCTGCCGCGTGTAAATGAAATAGCTGTTGAAGTTGACGATGATCCGCGTGCGGCTTATTTCAAGCAGGCTGAATATGGAATGTATATAAGGATGGCTCTTATTGCCTCAATCATGGGTGCCGCATAAATGTTGATTATAGACAAAATAAAAAACGGCATCGTTATTGACCATATAAAAGCCGGGCAGGGCGTGCGTATTTTTGACTGGCTTTCTCTGGGTAAATCGCCGCATACGATAGCTTTTGTGGTGAACGCTTTTTCTCCGCAGATGGGTAAAAAAGATATTATAAAAATATATGATACGATAGATATAAATTATGATGTCTTAGGACTCATCGATCCTGACATAACGGTAAATATTATAGAAAATGAAATTATAATAAAAAAAATAACGCTGCAATTGCCGGAGCGTGTCGAAAATGTGCTTATCTGCAAAAACCCGCGCTGTGTTACCTCTACAGAAAAATATATTCCGCATATATTTCATATCTCGGACAGAAAAACGGAAACTTACCGGTGTGAATACTGCGACGAAACACGCGGCGCAGAGGATTTTCGTTGAAAATAGTTTTTAACAATTTTCATATTGTTGACGCTTTTACGGATATAACAGGGACTGTATTTGTAGAAGGCGGACGGATAACATCTGTTACTCAAAAATGTTTTGACAGAAAGGCTGCCGAATTGGCGGATGCGGGCATCGTGTTTGACGGGTACGGCGCGCTTGTTTTAACGGGCGGTTTTGTCGATATGCACGCGCACTTTCGCGAACCCGGTTTTAGCGAAAAAGAAACTCTGGAATCCGCATCTATCGCGGCGGTACGCGGCGGATACACGAGCGTGGTTTGTATGGCAAATACGAATCCTGTAATTGACAACGCGGAACTGGCGGCTGCCATCAAACGCCGGGCAGACGAGCTTGGACTGATTAGCCTGTATCCGGCAGTCTCGCTTACCGAAGGTATGCGCGGCAAAAAACTTTCGCCTTATTTGCTGGAACGCGGGTTTTCCGGTGCGGCACGGCACGGCGCGTACAGGCCGCCCTTGCTTTCGGAAGACGGAAAAGATGTCGCGGATGACGAATTGTTTATCGCCGCTCTTGCGCGTGCGGCGGAGGCGGGCGCTGTTGTCTCCTGCCACTGCGATATTGGCGGCGAGGATGCGGCGGTTGAGCGGGCGCTGCGGCTTCACGCGGCTGAACGTATGCACATAGCGCACGTCTCAACACAAAAAGCGGCGGCGCTTTTACGCCGAAACAAGGCGGCGGCGCGGGTTGGAAAAAACACGGCTCTTTCGGCGGAAGCCACGCCCCACCACATCGCGTTGACGGAACTGGACGCGGACGCTTTTGGCACGGACGCTTTCGGCGCGGATACTTTTGGCAAGGTTGCCCCGCCATTGCGCGGTGAAAGCGACCGCCTTGCCGTAATCGAGGCGTTGCGGGACGGCACGATAGACGCAATAGCCACCGACCACGCTCCGCACACGTTTGAAGACAAGCGCGGCGGCGCGCCCGGTTTTAGCGGTCTTGAAACGGCTTTTCCGGTATGTAATACTGTGCTTGTAAAACAAAATGGTTTTTCATTGAAAAAACTTTTTTCGCTGTTAAGCGCGGAACCTGCCCGTATACTGGGTTTGAAGGGAGCGGGGGCTGTTGTAAAAGGTGTAAACGCTGATATTGTTATATTAGATACAGAAACTGAAATCACCATTGACAGTAAGAAAATCGCGTCTCGGGGAAAAAATACATTATTTACAGGTAAAAAATTCTCAGGATCTGTTATTTTAACTATGCACGATGGAAAAATTGTGTATCAGATGTAATTATTTAGGAAAATTTAGTGATGAAAAACGAAAAAAATATGGAAGATAAGCTGCGGCGCGGCGGAATTTTTATTTTTACCGCCGTTTTGCATATATTTCTGCTTTTTTTTATTGTTTTTACTATTGAAGTTACAGCCGGAACGATTGAAATACCAGCATCAGTAATGAAACTTGCCGATATTCAAGAAAAAGCGCCGCCGCCGCCGGTCAAGGAAATTAAGCCTGTCGAACAACAGGTGAGCGACCCTGTAGCGGAAACGGTTATCGAAGTGGAGGAAGCGCCTGTTGATATTGCCGCGCCGGTTTCCGCGCCAATCCGCTACACGGAAGAGTATTTACCGCAAAATCAGGTTTCAGTTGTGCCGGTTCTTAGCGAAAAAGAAATCCGCGAGCGTTTAGTCTATCCGCCTATTGCACTTCGTTCCGGTCTTGAGGGAATCGTCTACCTTGAGCTTTATATAGACCGGGACGGACAGGTACGCCGCATAAAGATTCTAAAAGAAAATCCTCCCGGCAGGGGTTTCGGAGAAGCGGCGGTAAGGGCGTTTGAGGGGCTTAGCGGCAAACCGGCGCAGGCAAACGGCGAGGCTGTAGCCGTGCGTTACCGGTATCCGGTACGTTTCCAAATTAAATGATTCCGTGCGCTGCCATAGCGCAGAAGGCTGGACAAGCTTGAGCTTATCCAGCCGAAATCCGGCTTAAAGGCTGGTTTACTCGCCAGTCAGTGTTTCCTGATCGATGAATATGTTGTTCAGTATCAAGATGCTTGGCAACAGGTAAACGTATTTGGAGCCGGAGACAGCGACACTGTATTTTTCATCGATTTTTGGCCCTACCGTGATGGTTTTACGCGATCCATTGCCTAATTCTAAAATAAGTTTGCCGGCAGGGAAAGACGGATCCATAAATTCAGGGTCATTTGCACCCATTGCGGATGTAAAACCTGCCGCTTCGCAATCAAGTATACGGCGAATATACGTTTCAACCGTCTGAGTGTTCGCCATTTTGCCTGAATCTTGCAGAATCCAGCCGCCGTTTTCGCGGGACAGCGTATAACTTCCCGTGAATATGTCCACATTTTCACTTTCATCGAAAATTTCAGGCGGAGGCATCTGTACTATTACACGTTGTACCGAACTTACGTTGAGGGCATCTTTGTCTTGGTCCGGAAACAGTCGTAAATCGTACCAGTTTTGACGTTTGCTGGTAAAACGGGAGAATACATCCTCACCGGAACGGATTTCTTTACTGTCCGCTAGTCGTATGTAGACTTCCTTCATGGTGGCATCCGGCGCACCTATCAATAGATTGAGCAGAGTAATGCCCGCCTCGTCTTTTACTATAATGCGCCGCGCTTCGGTTTCGGTTAGCATCAGTTTTTCCTGAGCGGCTTCCGATTTCGAGCGTACCGCGTAAATGCCGCGGGCAGTAAGCGTGTCAAGTAGTTCCAAAGCCTTGTTCTGACGTGCCGGATAAAGCGCATCCTCGAAACTTACAAACCATAACCCGTTATTTTTAACTAAAATGATCTGTTCTTCACCGTCAAGCTCTATTTGACGCACGTCCTCTTTGGATTTGGGGTCAAGAGCCGTCCATGCCGCCCCCCGCGCCGCCGATTTTTCAGGGTCAAATACAAAAGTAAGAATATACACGAGTAAAAGCGCCCCGCATAATACCAAAAGTCCTATAATTTTGTTGTTATATTTGTCTGCCATACCTTCTAATAATACTTTTATAGGCGCAGGGCGTCAATTCTATGTACCGTATCACATTCCGTCAGCTTGCAACGCAGTATGCCAGGCCGGTATATGCTTCGCCGCGCCCCCTACGGGTGCACACGGTTGCGCCCTACCCCCAATCCCGCTGCATCATCCACCGGATACACAAATTACAGTCTGTTCGGTTAAATGATGTTGCTCGCATCTCCAGAATGTGACACTTGTTTTTGATATGTAAATATGTTATATAACTATCAGCGTAAACGCGCCGGTGAAACTCTAGTAACATTATTATGCTAGGATGGCGCGTAACTATCACGTTTTGAGACGATAGAGTGGCAGCCATTCAAAATTGATATTTTGAATGGCTTTTATGCGGTTTTTATTAACATTTTGTGTTAATATTTTATTTTGCTGGGGCGGCGGTTTAGCCGCCCAAAACAGGAGTTAATATGTCGGATTATTTTGTTGGAAGCAAAGAGTATTTTGCCGGTATTGGCAAAGTAAAGTACGAGGGGCCCAAGAGCGATAACCCGCTCGCCTTTAAGTACTATGATGCCGAGAAACTTATCGGCGGCAAAAAGATGAAGGATCATCTGCGTTTCGCGATAGCTTACTGGCATAGTTTTTGTGCCGACGGCTCGGACCCGTTTGGCGTTTCGACTCACCCCCATCCTTGGGTAGTGGATGCCAAAAACCCGATAGAGGTCGCGGAACACAAACTTGATGCGGCTTTTGAATTCTTCACAAAAATCGGGGCCGAATTCTATTGTTTCCATGATAGGGATGTTATCGCGGAGGGCGCTACACCCGCCGAAAGCGAGAAAAACCTTCAGGGATGGACGGCAAAGGCGAAGGAACGCCAGAAAGCGACCGGCGTAAAACTCCTGTGGGGTACGGCCAACCTGTTCAGCCATCCGCGTTACATGAACGGCGGCGCTACAAACCCTGAATTCCAAGTGCTGGCTCTGGGAGCGGCTCAGGTAAAGGCCGCTATAGACGCGACAATAGAGCTTGGCGGTCAGGGTTACACATTCTGGGGCGGGCGTGAAGG
>JAISZZ010000141.1 GCA_031284385.1 Treponema sp. | reverse complement strand
GGACGGATACAAGCCATGCAGCTTAATGCGGGCATCCCCAGCCGTAAACTGCCATTTCACCGTCTTTTGATTCCGGTTTCGTTTCCGCTGCCATGCCGCCAGTTCACTTTGCAGCTTTTCCAACGTGTCTATCCTCCGGTCAAAACATTGGCAGCTCATGGCACTTGAGTTCAATCTTCGCTATGAGTAAATACCGGGGATTTCGCCGCCAGAGGAAAGCGCTATTAATTGAACCCGCGTTATTTGCGGGTTAGTCCTCGTGTTTCAATACCGGCATATATTTGCGGTGCGCTTTTTCAAGGTTTGATACGGCGACATGGGTATATATTTGCGTTGTGCTTATGTCCGCGTGTCCCAGCAATTCCTGCACGGAACGAAGGCCGGCGCCGCCCGCCAGCAGTTCGGTTGCAAAACTATGCCTCAAGGTATGCAATTTAGAGCTTGTACCATTTTGGACGGCGAGCGCCGCGTAATTTTTCCAAATACCTTTGCGGCCAAGACGCCTGCCTGCGCGGTTAAGAAAAAGTGCATTTGACTTACGCCCGTTTTTCAAGAAGGCGGGACGGCCATCTCTCAAATAATGGCGCAGCGCCGTTTCCGCCGCTGAACCAAACGGCACAAGACGTTCTTTACCGCCCTTGCCGGTAACACGTATCACGCCTTCGTCAAAAAAACAGTCGTCAACATCAAGCCCCACCGCCTCAGAAACCCGCAGACCGGATGAGTATATCAACTCCAGCAAGGCTCTGTCCCTAAGACCGGACGGTGCGCCGGTTTTTATCAAAGCCAGCAGCGCGTCAATCGATTCGCCGGGGAGCGCTTCGGGCAGCCGCAATTCCTGCCTCGGCTTTTCAAGAAGTGAAGCCGGATTGTCCTTACGAACGCCCTCGTCGATAAGAAAACGGTAAAACGAGCGCAACGCGGCAATGGCTTTCGATGCGCTCCTGCCGCTGATACCGTCCCTGACGACGCGGCAGTGAAGATAGCCGCTCAAGAACGCGCTGTCTGCGGTTTCTGTCAAATCGCCTGCGTACTCAAGAAAACATCGTATTTCCGAAGCGTAAGTTTCGACAGAAAGCAGCGACAACCGCTCTATACCCAAAAGTCTGGAACGGTATCGTTCAATCAAGGTTTGTTTTTTTGACATACATTGACCGTCCTCTCTAGGGTAACGCCGGTTATTAAGAAGGGGGCGCTATTTCCATGCTGTTTTAGGCACAGAACCACCTGTTCATCGCGCCCTCCTCGCTCCATAACCGCCAATCTATTGCAAAATAACCGTGCAAGCGGTTATTTTGCAATATCTGGTTTAATACCCCGGCACAAACTTGTTTGTACGCTTGCCGCGCGGAGGCTCATTACGCTACCCACAACCGGCGGCCTCATTTAATCAGCGTTGCCCTAGGCGTGTTCCTGCTTGAACACGCCGTAATTTTCAAACCGGCTGACGTTTCCGCGCCGCATCACGGTAGGAACGTCAAGATCATCTTCGCCGCGGATAGTCAACGGCGGCTGTCTTTCCGCTCCACCCCGTATATGTTCCCACTCGTCATCCAACAAAAAATCTCCCCTCTTTTGTTTCGTCTGTCCGTCGTCGCCGCGCTTTCCGTCTTTCAGCTTTGTAACGAAAGGGCTCTCAAAACCGGTGGCTACGACCGTAACCTTAACCTTCTCCTCCATACTTTCATCAACAACCCAGCCCGTTTTGATCTGCACATTTTCGTCCGCAAACTCTGTAACCTTGTTCACAACATCCTGAAATTCCGGCGGCGAAAAGGTTTTTCCAGCGGCGACATTTACAAGTATTTTTTGCGCGCCCTTTATCGACGACTCTTCAAGCATCGGATTGCTCATGGCCGATTCCGCCGCGTCAACCGCACGATTATCGCCGCCGCCTATCCCTATGCCTATCAAAGCGCCTCCCTGCCCGCGCGTGAATTCCCTAACATCGGCAAAATCTATATTTATCTCGCCATGCTTTGTAATCATGTCAGAAATCCCCTGTATACCCTGACGAAGCACATCATCAACCTTTAAAAAAGCCTCCGCCATAGAAGAGTGGCGGTCTACAATTTTATAAACATTTTGATTTGGAATAATGATGATAACATCAACGATAGAACGCAGTTTTGCGAGACCTTCCCGCGCAATCTGCATTTTGCTCTTACCCTCAAAATCAAAAGGCATCGTAACTACGCCGACAGTAAGAGCGCCAAGCGATTTAGCAACTTCCGCAATGACAGGCGCCGAACCTGTGCCTGTGCCACCGCCCATTCCTGTAGTAACAAATACCATATCTGCGCCTCGAAGCGCGTTTTCAATCATCTCGCGGTCTTCCATCGCGGCGTTTTCGCCCACTTCCGGCCTGCCGCCAGCCCCAAGCCCGCCGGTCAGCTTTGAGCCTATCGGCAGTTTTATAAGCGCCTTGCTCTTGTTCAGCGCCTGTAAATCAGTGTTAGCCGTTATAAACTGAACATTGTCTAAACCACATTCGATCATGCGGTTTACCGCATTTGAGCCGCCGCCGCCCGCGCCTATTACCTTGATGACAGTCTCACTCTGTCCGGCAATTTCCAAATCAGAAACCCCCAAAATATTCATAGTTCCTCCCAAATCAGTAGAAATTTATCCGCTAACGCGGTTTTCAAACAACATTAAAATGCGAGCTGCCCTGAAACTTCAGTTTGAACAACTCTGCTAGGGCAACGCTGATTAGCTTGAGGCATCGCCAACTGCGCTGGCGCATCATCGTTACCCTAATGCCAAGCTCATTTCATTGATAATACGCATTCGCATAAATCAGAGCTTCCTTTAGGAACAGTACATAAATAAAATGCTATGTATTTTAATCGCTTATGCAATACAGTTCCTAAACCGCAGGCCTCGTCCTCGATTATTCCGGCGCGTAAAAATTTTTACGGGACACATCCCGCACACTGCCCCGCTTAAAAAAATTCACGCTTTACCCACTGGCCTATCCTTTTGAAAACGGAAAGTGGATTGAAACTACGCCCAATCGATGGAACACTGCCCGTCTCAATACCCTTACCACCCTCGCGCTCGTCGCCTTCCAGCACAAGTCCCACCGCCGTAGCATATTCCGGGTTGCGGTAATCATCGACAAGCCCACCTACAGGCAGCGGATTTCCAATACGCACCGGCATATTAAAAATATCGGCAGCAAGTTCCGCCGCGCCCTGCAAATTTGCGCCGCCGCCGGTAAGTACAAGTCCACCGCCCAGCGTCCGTAATGGACAAACATCCTCCAGTTTTACTTTTACAAGCTGAAATATTTCCGTCATGCGGGGTTTTACTATCTGCAAAATCTGAGAACGCGGCACAAGAATCGGCGGCCTCCCGCCCATACCCGGCACAACAACCGGTTCGTCAAACTTTTCAAGAAAATCCTCCCAGCAACAACCCGCCTCAAGTTTTATCTTTTCGGCGGCATCAACGGCTATATTTTTCACGATAGAGATGTCATTTGTTACCTGACAACCGCCTACCGGCACGGAAGCGGTAAAAAAGGCCGAACCCTGAGCGTATGCCAAAATGTTCGACGTGCCGCCGCCAAGGTCGAGCAGCGCCGCCCCCATCTCTTTTTCTTCCTCCGTTAGAACAGCGCGTCCCGCCGCCAGAGTTTGTAAAATTGCGCCATTCACAGTAAAGCCGGCACGATTTACGCATTTTACAAGATTCTGCTCGCTTGTCTGCGAACATGTGATTATCAACACTTCGCTTTCAAGACGCATTCCTATCATGTGCAGAGGATCGCGTATGCCCGACTGACCGTCCACGATATAAGTCTGAGGTATGACATCAATCGTACTCCTGTCCATGGGGAGTTTGAACGAGCAGGCTATATACCGTACGTGGTCCAAGTCGCCTTCACTGATTTCGTTGTGATCGCGGTTGTTCCCCTTTACAGCCACTACGCCGCGGGAAATTATGCCTTCGATATGAGCGCCGCCTATATTTATCCAGCAGTCATTCACAACTTGCCGGCTCATATCTTCCGCCGCTTCAACGGCGGCGGCAATGGAATGAAGCGTCGCCTCAATGTTTACGACAACGCCTTTCCGCAGTCCCGAAGAAGGGCTCTGTCCGACACCGGTTATAGAAAAACCGCCGAGTGGGTCGCGTTCAGCAATGACAGCGCGTACTTTAGTTGTACCTATGTCAAGCCCAACAATGATACTATTCTTGGCCATCTTTACATTTCCCTAATTTTATAAGATGCCGTGCCGGTTCTAAAATCCAGCTCTTCCAGAGCCAGATTTCTTTCATCAAGCACATCCAGCAAGAGAAGCATATAACGCAGATTATCCTCGTTGATATGCTGACCTATATGAATCCTCACCGGATTATAAACCGGATACAGAGTTAGTTCGTAAGCGTCATATTTTTTCTTGCTAATATGAATTTCGGAAATTGTTGACAAAAGTTCTGGGGCATTTATCCTCAATGCTTCCAAATCGTTAAACAGCGGCAAAAGAAATTCTGGAAGCCTAAGACCGGGCGCGGCGTTTTCAAAAACTAAACCCGATAATACAGGGAGAGCCGCGTTTACCGGTCGAACACCGCCCTGCCCAATCTGAAATAGCACACCTTCTTTATCAAAAAAAACAGGGACAGTCTTTCCGTTTATGTCCGCCAGCGCCGCAGCTACGGGCGCACGGTTTTTAATTATTATTTCTATGCTATCTGGAAAATGTTTAATTACATCAACGCTTTCTATGAGAGGAATGGAGGACAGCGCGTCCTTTGCCGCCAGCGTATTTACAGACATAAAAGACGATCTCGAATCGATGCCGGCCTGCTCTAAAACCGTGATTCTGGTAATTCCGTCGAGCCCCTTTATGTCAACTGCGCTCAGCGGCATACAGGGACTTATCCCGAACAGCCAAATCAATTCTCCGGCTAAAAGAATCGAGCATGCTATTAGAATTCGTTTTAACGGTTTTTCAAATTTTAAATTATCGTTTTCCGCAATACTGGCTGACTCGAAATTTATATCGTCATTCATTACGGTGTTATATTCCACAGCGGCGTTATATTCCATAATTAAACTCCATTATCCAAATTTACATCCTGCGTGAACGGCGGGGATGGGCGGGAAATATTCACAATTAACCCCGACATTATTAAACATATCAGCAGTGAAGAGCCGCCCGCCGAGAAAAATGGCAGCGTTACGCCGGTCGCCGGCACCGCGCCGGATACAACCGCGATGTTGAGCAGCATCTGAGTAAAAATAGTTGTTACCATTCCGCAGGCCAACAAACGCCTAAACGTATCGTTAGATTTTAGGGCTGCTCTGTATCCGCGCCACGCGAAAACGATAAATACAAGTAAAAATATTACAACTCCTATAAAGCCGCCCTCTTCGGAATATGCCGAAAAAATAAAATCGCTGTGGACCTCCGGTACACTGACAATTTTCCGCGTTCCCTGCCCTATACCTTTACCCCAAAAACCACCGGAACTTATTGTTAAAACCGATGCGTGTACCTGATAACCTGCGCCCAGTGGTTCCCATTCCGGCCATATAAAACTTATCAGCCTGCGGAGGCGGTGTTCTTCCATCAGCACAAGCAAAAAAGATACAGGCAGAATTATAACTCCCGCCCCAATAAAAAAACCTATTTTTACTCCTGCAAGAAAAAAAATACCCAGCGCGTTAAGCGCGATAAATACGGCTGTAGAAAAATTATTTTGTAAAAGTATTATAATAAAAAACATCACCGTTATTAACGCCGGCGGCAGAATACCGTACATAAATGAATCCAGCTTTTTTATTTTTTTATCAAAAATATGAGCGAGATACAACGGCAGAACAAGTTTAACCATTTCTGACGGCTGAAATGAAAACGATCCTATACCTATCCATCGGGATGCGCCGTTGATTGTTAAGCCAATTCCGGGTACAAAAGTCAATATGCAAAAAACTACGGAGCCTATTACCAGAATTACTATCCACTTACGAATCGTTTCAATATTTATATTGGATATTAAAGCGAATATAAGAAAACCGGCAAGAGCAAACATTGATTGACGAAACACAAAGTGCAGGCGATTACCCCTATACCAGAGTTCCGCAAAAGCGTAGGATGCCGAATACAGTGCCGCCAAGCCTGCCCCCGTGAGTAATACTATACATACTATAAGCGCGTGGTCAAAGGTTAATTTATTTCCAGCGCCATCAACAGAAAAACTCATCCCTCCCCCATCTATCCTTATTGTTCATTGAATCTTCAATGTTGACAAGGCTATTATCGCGAATAAGCCGCCAAGTATCCAAAAGCGCGTTACCACTTTTGTCTCAGCCCAGCCAGACAATTCAAAATGATGATGTATTGGAGCCATTTTGAACACGCGCGCTTTTTTCATTTTATAAACAAGCACCTGTATTATTACCGATGCGGCCTCCAGCGCAAAAACTCCACCCGCCACCAAAACCAGTATTTCTTTTTTTATCAAAAGAGATATGACCGCTATGACTCCACCCAGCGCAAGACTTCCGACATCACCCATGAAAACCTCTGCGGGGTGGGCGTTAAACCATAGAAATCCGACGCAGGCTCCAACGCCCGCGAGGCAAAACACGGTCAGTTCGCCGGCTCCCGGAATGTACGGAATTCCTAAGTATTGTGAATAATCAGCACGTCCTGAAAGATATGTAAGTATCGCTAGGCTTATAAAAACAAAAATCAAAAGACCAGAGGCAAGCCCGTCAAGCCCGTCGCTTAAATTCACCGCGTTGCTTTCTCCTACGATGAGCAGCATCGCGAATGGAATCCAAAGCCATCCCATATCAATAACAGGATTCTTAAAAAACGGAATATACAGCGCCGTTGATGTTTTTTCTTCGCAGTACAAATATAAAACGATTACAAGTGCTGCTAAAAATTGTAAAATAAGTTTTACCCGCGCTGGAAGCCCGCGTGAGTCACGCATTCTAATTTTTAAAAAATCGTCAACAAAACCAATAAGGCCAAACACTATAAACGCGGCGAGCGTAAGCCATACCTTTGAACTTCCTAAATCCGTCCATAACAGCATGGAAATTATTACAGATATTATTATCAAAAGTCCGCCCATAGTCGGCGTCCCGCCTTTTTTAAGATGTGTCGCGGGGCCGTCATCCCTTATCGACTGCCCAATTTTGAATTTTCTAAGCCGCTCTATGATAGGAGCGCCAAACAAAAAGCATATCAGTAGTGTGAAAAGCGCGGCGTATGCGCCCCTAAATGTGATGTATTGGAAAACGTTAAATGCCGTCCAATATTTAACAAGCGGATAAAAAAATTCTAAAAACACAAAAACCCCTAAACACCGGTAATATGAGCCGGTTTTAAAACTTCAAAATTAACAGCCCGTTCTAACTCGCAGCCCCTGCTGCCTTTCAACAAAATCATATCGCCTTTTTTTGCGTTATCCCGCGTTTTCAATTTTAATTCGTCAATACTATTAGTATGAAACACAAATTTATTTTTTGTGTTTTTCAGTTCAGCGTAAGAATACTTTGTTTCTTCGCCAAACAAGAAAATCATATCCGCCTTAGATATGGCGAGCCGCCGCCCCAATTTTTCGTGGGCTTCCTTAGAGCTGCCGCCAAGTTCAAGCATGGAGCCTATTATGTAAACACGCTTTCCGGCACAATCAGCCTCGTCGCAAAGCGATATAGCTTTTTCCATCGAATCAGGATTCGCGTTATAACAGTCCCTCACAATAGTAAACTCTCCCTCTATAACTTCGCTTCGGCCAAACAACGGTTTTGCCGAAGCGAGCCCTGACCGAACGGCATCATCGCTAACGCCGGCAGCCTCAGCTACAGCAGCGGCGGCAAGAGCGTTCATCAAATTATGACCGCCCGGCAGTCTAAAATTCACGCTTACGCCGCCCCATGTTATCACGCTGCCAAAAAGCCCGCGTATTTCCGCGCCGTTGAATTTTTTTGAGGCGGTTTTTCCAAAAAAAAGCCGCCTTCCGTTTATCCCTTCCGTCAAAAATTCCGTAAAATCGCCATCTTCCGGCAAAATCGCAAGCTCTTTTCCAGTGAACCGCGAAAATATCGCTTTCTTTTCAACGGCAATCCCTCGTTCACTGCCTATCAAACCGGCGTGGGCAGAGCCGGTATTCGTTATCACCGCAATATCCGGCCTCAGTATCGCGGCAAGTTCCGCAATCTCGCCCTTCCTGTTCATCCCCATCTCGAAAATACCTACCTCGTGTCCGGTACGAATACGGAACACAGAAAGTGGCAGCCCCGAATCCGAATTAAGGTTGCCTTCATTAAATACAACATTGCGTTCAATGCCTATCATCGCGGCGGCAAGTTCTTTTGTCGTAGTCTTGCCGGACGAACCGGTAATCCCAATTCTGAGCAATCCGGGAAAACGGTTGATATAGGCCTCCGCAAGCGATTGCAAGGCGCGCAGCGTATCACCGGCAACGATCAATGCCTTCCCCGTCCGGCGAGCCGCATCCAAAAGGCCAAAAGGTTCAACTTTTGACTTTTCGGCAATTACGCCCGCCGCGCCTGCACGAAAGGCATCCTCTACAAACTTATGGCCGTCGTGATTTTCGCCCGCCAACGCGACAAACAGAGCGCCCGGCGCAGCCTCACGCGAATCTATACAAACCGTCTCAAAGCCGCACGGCTCCAGCCCGCCTTCTCCTGCGGACAAAAGTTCAAAACCCGAAAGCGCTGCGGCCTCTTCAAACGTCATCAACATACGCAAACCTGTCGGAAAGAGTTCAGCGCCGGCGCGTCTGCCGGCGCATTTCCGTCATAATTCCTTATCTATAATAACCTGAAGAACATACTCCGGATCTTTCTTTTCGAGGCCAAGATTTTCTTTGGCAAACTCTTCGATACGGGCCGAAGACGACAGTACGGAAATATCCGTTATCAGCCGCTTGTTGTTATCTATCCATTCTTCCTGCCGTTCTATCAGAAACTGCATTTCCCGTTTCAATGCGGTGTACCGCGCGGATTGCCAAACGGCTGCTCCAAACGAAAGTGGGACGCTCAACGCCATTATATACAAAAATATTTTACCAGCCATAAACCTACTCCATCATAGTTTCTCAAGCGTCCGCAATTTCGCGCTCCGCGAAGGCGGATTTGTTTTAACCTCTTCCTGCGACGGAACCACCGGTTTGACGTTCAATAACAGCGCCTCTTTCACTATCGGCGTTTCGGAGCCGCCGTAAAAGCCGTTAGCATTTTCTACTTTGGAAACACCGCTTTTATTAAACGTCCCCGCCTTGTTACGAAAAAAGTTCTTTACTATCCTGTCTTCCAGTGAATTAAATGTAATTACGCCAAGTCTTCCGCCGGAACGCAGCGCGTCAAAAGCCGCTTGCAACAGACCGGGCAACCCCTTTAATTCGCCGTTAACCTCGACACGCAATGCCTGAAACGTTTTTGTCGCAGGATGAATCCTGCCATGCCGGTAAGCCGTCGGCACTGCATCCCAAACTATGCGCTCCAGCGCGGCGACTCTTGTAATGGCCGAATGTCTTCTGACTTCAATAAGCATCCGCGCTATACGCCGCGAGTAACGCTCTTCGGCATTGAAAAAAAGCATATCGGCAAGAGCCGCCTCACTGTAACTGGCAAGAATTTCAGCGGCGGACAAACCACGCCCGGTATCTATCCTCATATCCAAAGGTTCGTCCCGTCTGAAACTGAACCCCCTGTCTCCTTTCTCATAATGATAAAGAGACACCCCCAAATCCAAAAGGATAATACCCGGCAAACGTGTATCAGACACGAAACCCGGAGACGCTCCCCACGCGCCAAGGCCGGATAAAAAATCCTGCGCCCATCCATGGTATAGTTCTATTCGTCCGCCAAATTCTTTTAAACGCTCACGCGTCACTTTTAGTATTTCTTTGTCCGCGTCTATTCCGGTAATTCGCAAATCGTGAAAACGACTCAAAAATATACCGCTATGCCCCCCCTCCCCAATCGTGCAATCTACCATATATTCACCCGGCCTTGCAGGCGCGAGAAAATTTATGACTTCCTCCGGTAACACCGGAGTATGAACCACCATCAAAACAAATCGCCGAACTGTTCAGCCGCGACAGCTAAACTTTCGCCGTCCTCACCCTCATTTACGGCCTTGTAAATAGCCGCATCCCAAATCTCAACCCGATGTCCCACGCCGATAACAACACAGTCCCGTTTAAGCCCGGCATACTCACGCAAGCTTTGCGGTATCGCTAAGCGGCTTGACTTGTCTATTTCAGCTTCAGCCGACCAGCCCAAGAAATGTCGCTGCATCTTCCGCACATCCTTCAGCATGGGAGATGCCGCCTCCCATTTTTCGGCGAATTCCCGCCATTTATCAGGCGAGTACACCCATAGGCACTGCTCTATCCCACGGGTCATGACAAGTTTGTCTCCCGCGAGCGCCCGTTGCAGGGCAGCCGGAAAAGTGATTCTCCCTTTATCATCCAGAGTATTGAAATATCCACCGTTAAGCAATGGTGTAATCTCCCTTTTTCTCCACTTTTCGCCACATTCTGTCTCATAATAGCCTAGCGTATTTTAAGTAGCAATACCTTTAGCAAAAAAAAACATTTTTTTGTTTTTTTTTTACTATTATCACTAAACATTCATTTAGTGAAGCTATATTATGACAACGCAGATTAGAAAGTATGAAGAGGACGCTATTTTCATACTATTGCGGTGAGACTTGAAAATACTGTGCTGTATACAGGCGTTAAAAAAATAATAGAAAACGGATAGGAGAAATCTTGCGGGAGTTATGCCGGTATAAAGGACTGGCAACGCTGATTAACTTGAAGTTTCGCCAACTTTGTTGGCGGCCAATAAAGTTGGCGTATCAGCGCTGCCTTAGACGGATGCTAAGACGCTGAAACCGGCGGCTTGCTTTTACTGTAAACCTTATAATTTTTCTGATAGAAAAATCCGAAACTTACGAGCGTCTTTAGCTCAAGAAAATTCGGGGTAATCCTAAACATAAAGCGCTGGCTGGTTTTGTCCTTATGCCCAAAATCAAAACCTACATCTATCGGCATACTTACAAAAACTTTACCTTTGGTATCCGGTAAGTCAACATCGGAAGATGCGCGAGCAGTGTCCAGTACATTGAAAAGCGGAATGTTGATATAAACGCCCGTTCCAAAATACAGCCAATCCAATCTAGGAGTATTTATGTGTACCTGTACCGGAATCGTGAGGCAGAACGGCGTATTCATGACATCCGTTATGGTTATGTCGCTGTCTTTCGATAAATCATTCTCAATAACCATTGATAAATTTTCTGCTAAGCCTAAACCGCTGCTTACCGAAAGCCAGTTAAAAATATAGAAATCAAAATTAACGCCTAAGTCAACCGTGAAAATCATAAAGCCTTCTTTTAACTTAAAAACATCACCTTGCATATTAAAGCCCATGCCGGAACCATATCCGACAAGCATATCAAACGGGCTGTATTTAGTATTGGGGGGGGGGGGGGTATTTTCATGCGTGAATCCTACAGACGCTAACACGGTGAGTATAAACATCAGTCCAACAAATTTTCTCATAACATATATCCTCCAAAAATGTGATAGTCCGTTCAAAAATCCAATTGGTTTTACTTAAACCGTTTTTGTGAAAGCAGAAACAGGAATTTCAAAACAAACTTCGTTTTAGTGTACATTCATATATATTGTATTGTCAACAGAATTTGTTTAAAAATTGAAGTTTTTGAACAACTCTACTATCCGCATAATTGGAAGGTATATTCTATGCTATTGCACATTCTGAATGGATGAATGTATGTCTTGACGCTGGATATGCGGGTGTACAAAATATCATGGAAAAGATGGAATACAAGGCACACATTCGGACGCGGGAAATGGGTAGAAGGTGTAAAACACATAATTTGCAACACGGGGGGGGGGGGGCTAGTTATGCCTTGCTGGGCTTGCGAATTCGGTGTATTTGGGGCGGAAATTAAGAGTAACAGTTCCGACTGGGCCGTTACGCTGTTTGGCGATTATCAGTTCCGTCTCGATTGTTTCAGGTGCCGGGTCGTCTGGCCCCGTATCCTGCTTGCGCTCGCGGTGCAAAAACATGACAACATCGGCATCCTGTTCAACTGCGCCGGAATCCCGCAGTGAGGCTAGGTTAGGACGCGCTCCTTCGGCGGGTCGGCCTATCTGAGAAAGGGCGACAATGGGAATGTTGAGTTCGCGCGCCAGCCCCTTTAGCGAGCGTGAAATCTCGGATACCTGCTCAAAACGCGGCATTCTTGTATCTTCAATACTGATGAGTCCGAGGTAGTCAATAAATATTATTTCAACCTGCTTCACGGCGCGCAATCTGCGGGCTTGCGTCCGCAAATCTAGCAGCTTCATATTCGGCATATCGACAGTGTATAGTGGCGCGTCGTATATCCGTCCCGCCGCTTCCAATATATTGTCAAAATCACTTGATTTAACAAAACCAGTTTTTAGAGAGTTTGAATCAACGTGAGCCTCGGACGATATGAGCCGTGTCGCAAGCGCGACATCCGTCATTTCAAGCGTAAAAAAAGCAACAGGCCGCCGGTCCTTTACCGCTATATTGGCCGCCATATTCAGGGCAAACGCCGTTTTCCCAATGGAGGGGCGTGCGCCTATGACTATCATCTCGGCGTTTTGAAAACCGGATGTCATTCTGTCGAGTTCCTCAAAACCTGACGGCACACCCGTAAAAGCGTCCTTTGAGTGATAAAGTTTTTCAATACGGTCTATGGCTTCGGGCACGGTTTCGTGTACACTTCGGAAATTTAACGTACGCTTTCTGTCGGCCAAATCAAAAACGAGTTGCTGGGCCTTTTCGAGAAGCAAGCTGGCGTTTTCTGAAATGTCGTAAGAATAGGCGCTGATTTTTGAAGCGGCCTGTATTAAGGCGCGGCGCAGCGAGCAATCCTGCACAATTTGCGCGTAATATTCAATGTTCGCG
Source organism: Treponema sp. (assembly GCA_031284385.1). The sequence continues at coordinate 3,389 of JAISZZ010000141.1, read as the reverse complement.
CTGGTAGGCACTACATCGGTTAAGGCTGCTATGTAAGCGTCGCCGCCCGCCGCTCCAATATCACCGCTTTGTTGTAAGGCATCGCGGACGGTAATAATATCGGCTTTCTTGCCGCCGTCATCATAAAGTGCACGTATCGCTTTATAAATGAGTCCGTTCGCGCTTGAATAAAAATCTTCGGGACGCAAATATTGTTGGGCGGCCGGCACTGCCTCCGCGTCTAGCAACATCGCCCCTAACGCCGCACGTTCCGCATCATCGTTATGGGGCGGTATTTTATCCTTGAGCAGCACGGCGGATCCGGGCTGCGCGGAGGATGTTTTTTTGGGCATATTAGCTGTTATTCCGGTGTGGAAGTGGCCGCCTCGTCCCGAACTGCCCCAGTAACCTCTCCGGTGTCCGCCGGTTCAGTATCTACGGACTGTTGCGCGTCTGCACTGTTTTCTGTGGCAGCTTCATGAGCCGCTTCCCCGCCGCCGCGTCTACGCCTGTCTTTGGCAGGCGGTGTCTTTGTTTCGGTCTTTATTTCCTGCGCTAGTACATTGATAAAAAGTTCCGCGGTAGTATTTCCGTACAACTTTATTGCGAATTTATACTTTCCAACAGTTTTTATCGTGTTTCCGGGTATCTCTATACGTTTGCGTTCAATATGAAAATCTTGCTTTGCAAGCTCATCCATAATCAGTTGATTTGTAACTGCCCCATAAAGCTTTCCATTCGCACCGGCAGGCATCGTAACGGACAATTCAAGCGACTCAAGCCGTTCTTTAATGCTTGAAGCGTCCAACCGTTTCTTTTTCTTGCGTTCTTCAATTTCCTCTTTCCGCGTTTCGAACAGTTTTACAGTTCGTTCCGTATAAGGCAGGGCGATTCTACGCGGAAACAAGAAGTTTCTTGCATAGCCTTTCGCGACTTCTTTGACATCGCCTTCCTCGCCAAGCGGGGAAATATCTTTATTTAAAATAACTTTCATGTTCATAATGCACTCCTACTGTGGTATCCTGTCAAATATGCTGCTAATTCGCGACAAATGGAAGCAACGCTATCGTCCGCGCCCGTTTAATCGCTTCCGCCAGCGCACGCTGATGTTTGGCGCAGGTGCCGGTAATACGGCGCGGAAGTATCTTGCCACGTTCCGTAATGAAACGGCGCAGGGCATCAGCGTCTTTATAATCTATCTTGAGTTTTTGCATACAGAATTTGCAGACCTTTTTTTTAAAAAAGACCTTTCCGCCGCGCCCTCTGCCGCGCTCATCACCGTCCCTTCCGTCAACATCTTGCCCGCGATCCATTCTTGAATGACGGTCACCATCCCTATTCACAAATTTATTATCTGCCATGATTGAATCCTCTCGTAAAATTTACAATTCGCTAAAATGGAATATCATCAGTAAATTGATGATCGGAAGGCGCGTTTCTGCCTCCACCGTCCATATCATTACTCTCACCATACGAATAACCACCGCCGGAATTTCCCTGGTAGCCTCCGCCCGCACCGCCGGAATAAGAGCCGGAACCGGAATAAGAACTCTGACCGCCGCCTCCACCGCCGCCCTGACCCGGGCCACCGCCTAAAAGCTGCACATTTATTGCTGAAATCACGACTTTTGAACGATTTTGACCATCCTGCTGCCACCTGTCCTGCCTAAGTTCCCCGTCAATGCCTATCTGCTTTCCTTTGACAAGATACCGGTTAAGCGAATCGGCCTGTTTTCCCCAAAGAACTATATCAAAATAGTTTGCCTCATCTTCCCATGAATCGCCATTTTTACGTCTGCGGTTCACCGCGATTGAAAAATTGCAAACAGCCTGACCACTCGGTAACACCTTATACTCGGCATCCCGTGTAAGTCTTCCAATAAGGGATACATGATTTAAATCCATCATAAAGTCTCCTTAGTCATCGAGTCGAACAAATAAATAACGGATGATATTATTGTTCAATTTGAAAATCCGGTCAAGATTGACGACAGACGCGGGCGCGAGTTTTAACGTGAATAAAACATAACGTCCCTGCTTCTTTTTTTTAATTTCATAAGCCAATTCACGCTCGCCCACTTCATCGGTTTTCTCAACCTCGGCACCGTTGGCCTCAAGGTCGGCAAGCAAACGCTCGCGGCCTTCCTTATGCTGGTCTTCCTCCATCGGGAAAATCACCATCAATTCATACTTTCGCATAGGTCCTCCTTACGGACTAAAATGATCCGCACTTAACGCACGGATAAGGGGATTATCAATCATAAATTTTTTTTACTGCCTGCGTCAAGCAGCCGAATTTCCGCAGCAACAATTTTAAATTTACACGTCTGGTTCGCGGACATGGAGTAAAATTATGAAGGGGGGCGCTATTTCCACACCATTTGCGGCATACAGGGACATTCCTGCCGCGCCCCCCTACTTACAGCCCCGCGCCGCCCGCAAGCGGGCTTATGCGGGTCTTCCAGTACCCCCAATCCGCCGCCTCATCACCGCAGATTCTCTGATTACAAAAATCTGCACTCCTTTTATGCAGCAACTATACAAAAATAATGCTATTCCTTCGGATGGTTTCAGTATAACAGTATCACTAATCACAATCACACCATCTAAATCAAAGTCATTTAGGCGAGGAAATAACGCATAGGCATAGATGCCATCCTTAACCTCGCCCCAGAATTTTTCATAACCTTTTGCCCTAAGGAAGCACTGATTTATGCGAGTGCGCATAAATCAGTGCTACTTTAATGCCGTATTTGCGCAATGAAATGAGCAAATACATAGGACAACGATGATTGGCCTCAAGTTAATCAGCGTTGCCCTAAGAAAGCACTGCGGCTTGTTCAAGAACCTTATGGGTTCTCTCACAAGCCGCAGCGAATGCTGTGCAAAATGCGCGGCATTTTTCCGTTTTTAAGCGAGAGTTGTTCAAAAATTGGAGTTTTTGAACAACTCTATGTTATTATTTTTAATATATCCGTTACGCTGCCGCACAAATATTTTGGAGATTCGGTTTCCAATTCTTCCCTGTTTCCATATCCGTATAATACGCCGATGCAGTCTATCCCGTTTTTATTTGCGCCAATTATGTCATATTTTCTATCGCCTATCATTACCGAATCATTTTTATTTATTTTATATTTTTCAATGATGTATTTTATTATATATTCTTTTTCAACAAGCGTTCCGTCCAAATTGCTTCCTGCGGCGTATTTAAAATAGTTATCTATATGGAAATGTTTCAGTATTTTAACCGCAAATACTTCCGGTTTTGAGGTCGCTATAAAGCAGGTTTTATCTTTCCTGTTTAATTCCGATAGAACATATTCCACTCCGTCATAAATTCTATTTTCATAGATTCCTTTTTCCGAAAAATATTCCCGGTAATATTCAACGGCTTTTTTTGCTGCGTT
>JAISZZ010000106.1 GCA_031284385.1 Treponema sp. | reverse complement strand
AAATACCAGGGAAGTCCGGCGGCATCGCGGGTGCGCGCCGCTAAAGATAAAAGGCTTGAGTGGTATGATATTCGGACAACATCACAAGAGGATATTGTCGCCCTTGCGCGAAAAGAGACCACTGATTTTGACAAGGTAAGAATGATACATGACTGGGTGGCTGATATTTTTGCGTATGACCATGATCTTTTATCGTGGATGGAAAATGTAAGTGGGAGAAACGCTGAATTTACATTGGGGGAACTGATAAAAAGAACACGCGGTGTCTGTTTTGAATACGCCATACTGTTCTGGTTTTTAATGGACTCCTCCGGCGTTGAAACTTATTTTATCAGCGACTATTCCGAACCCGGAATAGCCCACGCCTACAACATGGTGGTAATCGGCGGGACCGGGTATATTATAGATACCACATGGGATTCCGGCAATAGGTATCAATCAGGCAAAATCGTACAATTTGACAGATTGGTTACGAAAGAATATTTTATGCCAGATGTCGCTCAATCGTACAGATCGAGGGGCTGGTAGATGCGGTAGATGCGGTAGATGCGGGCGTTTAACACGGGTTTATTCGCTTAGAACGTCTAACAGAGTAGCAATAACGAGCGATCCCCCCCCCCCCCACACACCCTTGCCGGCAAGTTCGGGGGCTTTGACGCTGGCGAAAAAGGAATCGTGAATAAGGCGTTTGGTCACCTGCGGCAAATAGGATTTCTTGTCGTTGTTCTGAAAATCCTAGAATTTTACCCCGTAATACGTTTTGTCATAATACGTTTTAAAGCCTATCTTTTCGGGGTCTGATTTTGGCTAGGTTTTTGTTTCTGGGCAACCGTTCATTTGCGACTAGATTAATTATTAGGCAATGCGACATCTTGAAACAGAGGGATGGAATGGGGTTTACTTTTATCATGTTAGTAATGAAATTTGGCGGAACATCTGTAGGCGGCCCCGCTGCCATCGAAAATCTCATACAAATTGCCGCGCCGCGTTCAGGCGCACGGGTGGTCGTGGTTTCGGCCTTTTCCGGCGTTACCGATTCGCTGATAGACGCGGCGAAAGCTGCCGGACGGGGAGAATCTTTTGACACTATACTGACCGCGCTCGCCGCGCGGCATAAAGAGGCGGCGAAAGCCCTGTTGGACGGCGGGTCGCGTTCCACGATACTCGCGGGGATGAATACGCTTTTCGCGGAACTGCACCGTGTGCTTGACGGCATATTCATACTGAAAGAGTTATCGCCACGCTCGCTCGACTACATCATGAGCTTTGGTGAGCGTCTGTCCGCCGCGTTAATCGCCGAATGTTTCAAGACTCGCGGGCGGAACGCGGAATACCTCGATTCACGGCTGCTCATAAAGACTGATAACCGGCATGGAAACGCCAAAATTTTCATGGAAGAAAGCTGCAAAAACATAAAAAACTATATTGCGGAGCATAAAACGCTGCAAATAGCCGCCGGATTCATCGCGTCAACCCATGATGGGGCGACAACAACGTTGGGACGCGGCGGTTCAGACTATACGGCGGCCATTTTTGGCGCGGCGCTGGATGCTCACCGGGTGGAAATTTGGACTGATGTCGATGGAATCCTCACTGCAGACCCTAAAATGGTCAAAAATGCCTTTTGTATAGATGAGATTTCATATTCCGAAGCGGTGGAAATGTCTCATTTTGGCGCAAAAGTGCTGTATCCGCCCACAGTCCAACCCTTACTTGAAAAAAAAATACCGGTATGGATAGGCAATAGTTTTAAACCGGAAGCCAAAGGGACTCTGATTTCCGATAAAAAATCGAGTAACCAATGGCCGATTCGCGGGATAAGCTCGTTTGGGAACATAGTTCTTGCCGGCGTACAGGGGACGGGCATGGTCGGCGTGGCCGGCTTTTCGTCCCGCTTGTTCGGGACGCTTGCGCGGCGCGGCATCAACGTAATACTGATAACGCAGGCATCCAGCGAGTATTCGATATGTTTTGCCATAATGCCTAACGACACGGCGGAAGCTGTCGCCGCGATAGAGGAAGAATTCGCGCTTGAGATACGCAGCGGTTTGCTGGAAAAGCCGTCGGTGGAGCAGAACCTTGCGATAATAGCCGTTGTGGGTGAAAATATGAAGGACACTTCCGGCATAAGCGGCAAAGTTTTTTACGCACTTGGCCGGAACGGAGTAAATGTTGTGGCCATAGCTCAAGGTTCATCTGAAATAAATATATCGGCGGTGGTGGCAAAGCAGGACGAGTGTAAGGCGCTTAACGCAATACACGAAGCCTTTTTTCTGTCCGGTGTCCGGTCTGTAAACCTGTTTCTTGTTGGCTGCGGACTGATTGGCGGCACCCTGCTCGAACAGATAGCGGCGCAGCGCGAAACACTGGCAAGCCGTTACAAGACGCGGATAAATATCTGCGGACTGGCCAATTCCCGCACAATGGTATTTGACGCGGCGGGACTGGAACCGGACAAGACAAAGGCGCTGCTTTCCGCTTCGTCAACGCCTTTTGAGATTGACAATTTTGTGCGGCAAATGAAAGACTTTAACCTGCCCAACAGTTGTTTTTGCGACTGCACAGCGAGCGAAACTGTCGCGGCGGTCTATGAGACGGTTCTGCAATCCGCCATTTCCATCGTAACACCAAACAAAAAAGCGAATTC
>JAISZZ010000094.1 GCA_031284385.1 Treponema sp. | reverse complement strand
CGCCGCAGCGCGTAGCGCTGCTTACCGCAAACTCCAGCATTAGGCTGTTTGTCGCAAGCGCATGGCGCTTGCTTATGGAGTTTGCGCCGCAACGCGTAGCGTTGCTTACCGCAAACTCCAGCATTATGTTGTTTACCGCAAACTCCGGCCTTAGGCTGTTTGCCGCAAACTCCGGTCGTGTTGAAAATAGTCTGCCGGTATATACCGCGGCGTATCCCGTTCCCCTGTTAGTCATAGGGGAAGTATAGCATAAACTGGAAAGTTGAGTCAAGCGCCGGATTAGCGTCCACAAATTATTAGCGTCAATTCGCGTAATTCGTGTAATTCGCGGACCCATTTCTTGGGGTAGGTGGATTTTGGGGGGTGGCGGAAGACGGCGCGTAAGCGGCGGCTGGAGACAGGGGGGACGGACGAAAAAGCGGCTATGCGCCGCAAAAGGTATGGAAATCGTCCCCCCTCATTGAATTATTCGCGTCAATTCGTGTAATTCGCGGACCCTTTTCTTGGGGTAGGTGAATTTTGGGGGGTGGCGGAAGACGGCGCGTAAGCGGCGGCTGGAGACAGGGGGGACGGACGAAAAAGCGGCTATGTGCCGCAAAAGGTATGGAAATCGTCCCCCCTCATAGTACAAAAATTACACTTTATACAAGCCGCGGTGTATTAATCCAGATTTTTCAAAGGAATGAGAACAATTTAAACTTTACATAACCGATATGCCTGCTTTTAGTGTGTAAGGCATTGCCGCGTTTGGATGAGGGCGTACGGCAAAACTCAGGACTTGATGCAGGAAATTTCCCGCCGCTTGTTAAGCGGCGCTGTTACCTTCCATGGCAGTGTTTGTACTTTTTGCCGCTTCCGCAGGGGCATGGATCGTTGCGCCCCACCTTTGGCTGAGAACGGACAACTGTTACCGCTTCGCCTTGGGGCCGGTTTTCGGTTGACCTACTCTCTACTGCGGCGCCGGCGAAGGCTGCGGCGCTTCCATGGCTTGCCGACATTTCTATACTGCGCTGATGTACCGTGCGGTCGTCAGCTCTCGCGATACGCACCAGATGCGTTCGTGAAGCAATCTCCGCCCGTATTGTGTCAACCATCGTGTCAAAAATGTTAAAGCCTTCAAGTTTATATTCTGTAAGCGGATTCTTTTGTGCGTAATGCCGCAGGTAAACCGCTTCACGCAGCGCCTCCATATTTTCAAGATGATCCAGCCACATACGGTCTATAAGATGTAAATACTGCATCCGTATAAACGAATTCATCGCTTGTTTCCCAATCAGCGCGACTTTTTCATCTATGCCTTTTTTTAAATCTTCGAGAATAATTTTTTCAAGTTGTTCGGCGGTGGCTGATCTGTTTATTTCAGCAGGCGGCGTATAATTGAATTTTGTTTTTAGATAGTTTGTAAAATCTTTCAACGCAGAATCCGCGCCGCTTTTAGCGCCGGATTGATATTCCGCGACAGCGGACGAAATCATATCCTCCGTCGCTTCGTTCACTCGTTTCTGTAGATCATCATCTTTAAGAATCGCGTCCCGCTGCTCATAAATAAATTTCCGCTGCTGATTCAAAACATCGTCATATTCCAAAAGATGTTTACGAATCTCAAAGTTACGTTCTTCAACTTTTTTCTGAGCCCGTTCTATACTTTTATTCAACATTGGATGATAAATAGGTTCGCCCTCTTCCATGCCGATACGCTTCATAATATTTTTCATCTTATCGCCGCCAAACAGCCGCATCAGATCATCATCCATAGAAATAAAAAATTTACTGCGGCCCGGGTCGCCCTGCCTGCCGGAACGTCCGCGCAACTGGTTGTCGATTCGGCGGCTTTCATGCCTTTCCGTGCCTATCACGTATAACCCGCCCAAAGATTTAACTTCGTCATATCTTTTTTTCCATTTTTCAGTTTCGTCCCGCAATATGACCGCAAATTTTTCATCTGAAACATCGGCGCCCGCTTTTTTTCGCGCGTGATGTTCTGGATTACCGCCCAGTTTTATATCCGTGCCGCGTCCCGCCATATTTGTCGCTATCGTAACCGCGCCTTTCTCCCCCGCTTCCGCTATTATCATTGCCTCTCTAGCGTGGTTTTTCGCGTTCAGCACTTCATGCCTAACGCCGTGTTTTGTAAGCAAGGCGGACAGTTTTTCCGATTTCTCGATAGACACCGTACCGACAAGAGCCGGCTGCCCGCGTTTATGCGCTTCAGCAATTTCCGTGCAGAGCGCGTTAAATTTATCATCTTCGTTAAGATATACAACATCATCTTCATCTATACGCGCTACAGGCATATTTGTCGGAATAACAACAACGTCAAGGCTGTAAATTTTATTGAACTCGACCGCTTCCGTATCGGCTGTTCCGGTCATGCCGGAAATCTTTTTATATAATCTGAAATAATTTTGAAATGTTATTGTAGCAAGCGTACGGTTTCGCTGTTTAATTCGTATATGTTCTTTCGCCTCGATTGCCTGATGAAGCCCGTCCGAATAACGCCTGCCATGCAGTATGCGGCCTGTAAATTCATCTACAATCTGCACCTCGCCGTCCTTAACTACATAATCAACATCTATATGAAATAATTTATGAGCGCGCAGAGCCTGCGTAAAATAATGAAGGTATTCAAAATTTTCTTCATCAACAATCTGACCTTTTATGAGGCCGCGTTTTTGCAAAAGATTTTCGATTTTTGCAAGACCGTCATTTGTAAATGAAACATTCTTATTTTTTTCGTTTAATTTGTAATCGCCAGTAATTTCCTCTCCCTGAGTTTCATCAGGATAGTCACCGTTTTCTTTTTTGGAAACTTCCTTAAAAGTATTGAGCATCTTGTCAACTTCGGCAAACTTAAAAGTATCATCTTCGGCAGCGCCGGAAATTATTAACGGAGTCCGCGCCTCGTCAATTAAAATCGAATCGATTTCATCGATGATACAAAAATTATGGCCTCGCTGCGCCCGCTGATCAAAACCTGTGTGCATATTATCGCGCAGATAATCGAATCCGAATTCGTTATTCGTGCCGTAAGTTATATCGCAGGCGTAATTCTCTTTGCGCCGTTCGTTGTCCATGTCCGACAGAATCGTTCCAACACTGATGCCCAAATACGAAAACACCGGACGCATCCAATTCGCATCGCGCTCGGCAAGGTAATCATTTACCGTTACGACATGCACCCCGCTGCCGGAAAGCGCGTTCAAATAAGCGGCGGCCACGCTCATCAGCGTTTTGCCTTCGCCCGTCTTCATTTCAACAATTTTCCCTTGATGAAGGACTATGGAACCCATTACTTGCACATCAAAAGGACGCTCGCCCAGTACACGCTTAGCGGCCTCGCGTGCGAGCGCGAAGGCTTCGGGCAATATCGAATCAAGTGTTTCGCCTCCCGCGTACCGTTCTTTGAACAGCTCTGTCTGCCGCGTAAATTCTTCGGCTCTCAATCCCGATGCCCAAGTCTCTTTATCGTTCACTGCCTGCGCTATTGGAATAAGCGACTTTACATCCCGTTCCCGCTGTGAACCGAATAGCAGTGTCAAAAATCTCTCAATCATAACTAATTTTACATATTAGCCGTCCGCTTATCAAGCCGCCGGTGGGAGGACATTTCTATTACGGCTTGACAGATTGTATAAAAATGACGTGATGCCTAAAAATAAAAATCTAGCTCAAATATAAAATAGTCCCACAGTAAGGCGGGACAAATGAGGCTGGGATATGCACAGTAGACGGAAAATCCTTAAAACCAATTTTGATAGGGGGAACGATTTCCATAGGTTATTACGCTACCCAAAATCCGTTGCAGCCCCGGAATGGGTCCGCGAATTACGCGAATTCCACGAATAATGCGAATTTCGCGAATAATCTGGGGGTAATAGAAGGCTTCGTATCGGTGTACTGGGCTCTTATGTCAGGCGTGATGTGAAAGTCCGGTCTGCGGCTTGCTGTGAGGAAGTCAATGTTTTGTCTGATGAATTCCGCCAGATAGTTCCCGCACTTATACCAGTAAAATCGCCACATAGCTTCGATGCAGGCAGCCGTTTCCCCTGTGTAGATAGGTTTTCCCAATCGGTTTTCAGGCCTCATCTTTTTTTCCGCTTTGTAAACGACCGTTTTCCCGTCTATGACGGTCATTACGGTCTTGCCGGCGACAGGCCTCGACAGGACACGGACGGCGTACTTCGAGCGTTATTCGAGCGTTCTTAGGAACTGTAAGGAAATAACATGACCAAATGGTCATGTTATTTCCTTATTGCATAAGCAATTTATTGCTTAGCAATTTAATAAAATGCTGTGCATTTTATTTTTTTACAGTTCCTTATTATAATTTGGGTAACATTTTCAGTTTGAGGCATGATATTTTTTCAGTAATATTTTCGATGTCTCACTGCGAGGCATTGACCTTCACGCTATTTTACTTTTACACTGAAACAAAATCCACTTCTTTAATCGAGGAATAATAATGTCTGACAAAAAAATGGTTATGATTGACGGAAATACGGCCGCCGGGCAAATTGCCCACGCGCTAAGCG
>JAISZZ010000093.1 GCA_031284385.1 Treponema sp. | reverse complement strand
TTAGACCGCAGCGGCCATAATTCACGAAAATTAGCATAATTCGCGGATCGTAATTTGTGAATTTGGCCATAAAAAGTCCGTATCGTAAATAAGCGGGGGTGAACAGCCTGAAACCTGCTACAAGCGCACTATTGCTACGGGGACTGGCGAAAACATTGTTTCGCTGGTGGTGAACGTAGCAGCCGGAGTGCTGACCTGAGCCGCCGCCACTGCTGGAGTAACGGCGCAGCAAAACGGCCTTGACCTGCTCATCGCGGAAATGGAGCCGCAGGCGCAAAATGAACTGCTGACAGAAATATACAACCTTCCGGTAGAAACCGGAGGTCAAAATGGGATTTCACATAAACGAACGAAAAGCAGTAACGCGGGAAACTAGAGGGGAGTACCACAAGGCAGGCAAGAAGGAAAAAGCCTTAATTCTGGATCAGTATGTCAGGCTCACAGGCTATAACCGGAAGTACGCCGTCCGTGTCCCTTCTACCCCCGGATTTTGCCAGACCGATACAGGCGGACTTTAGTCCGGCATCACTGCGTCAACTGGTGGGACACTGTAAAAACCCTCAACCTTTCCCGCAGCCGTCCCTGCCACAAAAACGATAACTGCTTGCGGACTTCCAGTCCGAGCCGAACAAAAAATAACGCCTTCGTAAGAACCTATGCCGGCTGCTGGCGCTGCGACACACAGGACTAACTTGACACCCTTAATCGCGTCTACCGCTTCCTGTGCCCCCTCGCAAACTTATTCATCCCCAACAAGAAGCTTATCAGCAAAACCAAAGCCGGCTCTAAAATCCTCAAGCGTTATGATAAAGTCCTGACCAGCTCTTCGCTGTCCACAAGGTTAAAGTTACTTTTTCTAAGTGTCTTACTGCGAAACTGGAAAGATGAGTCAAGCGCCGGATAAGCGTCCGCTAATTATTCGCGTCAATTCGCGTAATTCGCGGACATATTTCGGGGTTGCAACGGATTTGGGGGGTAGCGTAATAACCGCTACGCGTATATTTTGCCACAGATAGGCGGTTATGGAGCGCAGGGGGGACGGACGAAAAGGCGGCTATGTGCAGCAATGCGTATGGAAAACGTCCCCCCCCCCCCCCTCATGGTTTTATTTTTAGGCAATGCGGATTCTTGAACAATGCCCTATGTGTTTTCTGTTGAAAGTCGCAGCGTGTGTTTTTGTGTTATGAAATATATCACCAAACCGAGTATCGCGAATATCGAAAAAAGCATGAATAGTTCGGGATAACCCAGATACTCAACTATGAAACCGCCGGCGAAGTTGCCTAGCAGGGTCGGCACACCCGTACCGAGCGAAAGGTATAGCGACATCCCCAAAGCCCGTTGCGCTGGTGGAACGCAGCTCGCGATAAACGAGACGGCGGCGGGGTGGAATATGCCGAAACATACGGAATGAGTTAGCTGGGATAGAACAATTCCGGTTTTTGACGGGAACAGTAGTATAATGGCGTAGCGCGCCAGAATCGCAGCCGTGGCAAATGCCATTAAAGGCATAGCTTTGAAACGGCGAATCAAGCGCTTGGATAAAAATATAAACGCGATTTCCGAGCCGCTGGACAGAGCCCACATGAGGCCGACTGCATCCCATTTAAGGTATTCAACGACATACAATGACATAAAACTGTTTACCGGAGACATGGCAAGGCGGTTAAAAAATATGATGGAAAATCCTATTATAAAAAGCGGGGATAACAGTTTGTGTGTCGCGCCATGGCGTTGTACCGCAATTTTTACGCGAGAATGGCGGGTAATTTTAGTGTCGCAAGCAGTGCCGGTCGCGGCAGTCGCTTGCATATCATTGTTTATGAAGTAGTGTTTCGGGATAATCATCATCAAAATAATAGAAATGGCGGCGCCAACTATGACCCAAAAAGCTATGTTTGAGGATGAATTTGGAGGAACAACCGGTGTATACTGAAGAAAAACTACCGCAATGAAGAATGTTATCGAGCCTACGGCGCGGTATTTGCCATAATTGCCATCTTTTCCGAGCTGTATTGTGCTGATTGCGTCTGTCAAAGGCTGAACCGCACGGTAACCGAATGATAAAAACGGCAAAATAACCGCGCAAATCAGTAAATTCTTTGATACGAACAGGATTATGCCGCAAAAAAGTGTTATAAATAACGAAGTGAGCATGACAGGCCGGTAACATCTGAAACGATCCGCAAAAAAACTCATCACAAAAGGACTGCCTATGGCCGCCGCTTCGCAAAGCGCGAGCAGGATGCCTAAAACTGAATGACTGTACCCATAATCACGGATCAATATGGAAATATACGGCGAAAGAACGCCATATAGTAAAAATGTGCCTATAAATGCCAATCCCCAATACACGGTATCCCAAGTATATCCCATCCAAAAATAAAATACCATGATTTTCCGCGTTACTACCGTGCATACGCGGAAATATGTAAACGGCCTATGGTGATGAGACATTTCAAAAAGTAATTGAAAAGTGATATAATGGCATTGGACTTGCTCAAGCGCGGAAACTTTTGAACAACTCTATTAACATTGTTACTGAAAATTTGTAGGATAAAGCAATGAACCCGTTAAAAAAAAAATATGTTATCATAATATCAGTTTTTGTATTGCTCTTGTATGCGTTTATTGCGGCGGCTCCGGTAGCTGAAGAAACCGTGCTGGTTTCGCGGTGGATAAAATCTGTCGAAACTAACTACGATGAACAGCTTAGTAAAGATGAAAAAACCATACCTTTTGAATTGGGCGCGTATTTCGGATATGTGGCGATGGATGGGCGTTTTAGCGTCAATAAACTTAAAAAGTCGTATATTTCTTTATCGGATTATTATTGGTCGGAATATGGGGCGCGTGATGAAACTATCGTAGTGAATAACCCTTATAACGAAAAAGTTTTCAGCATTGAAGATGGATACGGTTATCCGTTTTTTTTAGATTCAAAAAGTTTTATTATGGGTGCCGAACAAAATTCGATTTCACTTTTAAGTACGCCTTCCAGTCAATCACCTGAAACGGTGAATATTGAGTGGACGTACGATTTTGCATCTCCTTTAACCTGCGTTGATGCAGCAGCCGGTTTTCTTTTAGCCGGAACTTTGGACGGCACGATAGAATTGATAGACAGTGATGGACGGCGCGTATTTTTTTCCGAGCCTTCGGGATCGCGCATAGCGGCCGTTTACGGATGCGCTTTGTCAAAAGATGGGAAAAAAATAGCCGTTGTTTCCGGACTGGACAAACAGCGTTTTGTATTGATTGAACAATTCGGCGTAACGTGGCGCATAACATTCCATGAATTTTTGGAAGAAGGTTTAAGGCGTAATGTTTATGTCGAATTCGTTGATAATGATAATAAAATAGTTTTTGAAAGAGAATCCGGATTGGGGATTTACGATATAAAATCGCGCATAAGTTATAAAATACCGTTAGATGGAGAAATTACGGCGCTTGACGACAGTGGTGATTCCGAAATATTGTTTTTAATAACATCAATAGACGGCGGGTATAAAAAAAATCTGATGGCGGTTAAATTTCCCGATACAGTGATAATTGAAGCTCCGTTCAACAGTGAAAGTGGTTTTTTGACCAGAAAAGACAATAACTTGTTTGTGGGCGGCAAGACAACGCTCGCGTCGTTTTCGGTAGAAAAAAAATGAAAAACTGTGCTGCAGCCGCGTTGCGTAACGGTTTTACGGAGCCGGTTCGGGACGCATTGTGGGGGCATATCTATTTAACGCCGGAGTTGGAAAAACTTACATATTCCAGCGTGTTCATCCGGCTGCATAGGATAGCCCAGCTTGGGCCGGCAAATTTTTGTTACCCAGGCGCGACGCATACAAGGGCGGCGCACTCGCTCGGCGTGTACCACCTTACGCGGCGTATGCTTTCGGTGCTTTGCGAGAGGGGCGCGTCTGAATGGCTTTCGTATTGCGGGATACGTTCCATGCTTTGCGCCGCTTTACTGCATGATGCCGGCCATTTTCCGTATGCACATTCGTTGAAAGAACTACCGCTCGATCCGCATGAAAAATTGTCGGGAATACTTATCAGATCCAGTCCGGTAAATTCTTTAATCGCCCATGCGGGCGGCGACCCTGAAATAACCGCCGCCATTGTTGACTGTAGCATCGATGCTAAGGGGGATGCCGAGATACTTTTTTACCGGAAACTGCTTTCCGGATGCCTTGACCCTGATAAACTTGATTATTTGAACCGCGATGCCCGTTACTGCGGCGTTCCTTACGGCGCTCAGGATATAGATTTTATATTTTCCATGCTGTATCCCCACCCTGAGAGGGGGGTGGATGTCGGTGCGCGCGGCATTACAAGCGTAGAGTCGATACTTTTTTCAAAATATATGATGTACAGCACTGTTTACTGGCATCATTCTGTACGGTGCGCGACCGCCATGGTAAAAAAATCCCTGCTCGCCGGCCTAATGGATAATATTTTGCAGGCACAAGATCTGTACAATCTTACAGACGCGGAACTTTTTGGCATGATGAGGGCGCGGGAGCATCCGTTGTTCAACCATGGATTGATGGCATACCGGGGGCAATTTTTTTCACTCGCGGCGGAATTTCCGTTTGGCGGCGGGGAGCGAAAAGATTTCAGCGATATAATGAACCGCCCGCGCTACGAAAATAATCTAGCCGCCGCGCTTTCTTCCGAAACCGGAATCGATATTGAGGGGAATAGTCTCATCATTGATATACCGGAACCGTTTTCGTTTGAAACTGATTTGTTCATACGCGGCGAGGACTGCCAGTTTGACAAAAGTACAAGTTTTTTTTCCGGTAATATGGCGGAAGCCTGCATAAAAAGCCTTCGTATAGCGCGTGTTTTTATTGACGGCGATGTCTACAGCGGACATGAAGAGCTTTTGAAAAAAGCTCTTCATGATGTTTTCGATTCCATAGCGGGCGGCTGACCCCCCCCCCCCCAACACACACACCTCAAAAAAATTGATGAAAAACACGCGCGGCGCAGAAGCCGTGAATAGAGGAGAGCGGGGTTACATTGGCGGATCTTCGAGGAGATTACAGTATTTACACATATCAGGCAGTTCCGCATCAGGCTCGATAAATTTTTTCCTAAGGCTGACAATTGCCGGATGGTTGAATATTTCTTCCGATGTGTTTGTGAATGCGTTCAAATCTGAGCGTAAATTGACCGCTGAACCGCAGCAAGTCGATACGCAGCCGCCCCCGTCAATTGGAACAAGCTGCCATAATTCCCTGCATATTTTTTTTGCTTTTATGTTTGTATTGCTGGCCGTATACAGCCCCTGCCAATCGACAAATGATTTATATTTTCGGGATATTCTTTTATAAAAATCCTGAAACGCGGGAAGCTCGCTGGTAAAACTTTCAGAAGAAACCAGTTCCTTTCCGAACGGCCTGCAATTCCATAAACGCAGGCGGGTGCTGCCGGCCTTGTAGACAAAATCAACCAAGTCCTCAAGCTGGTCAGGCGTTTTTTCAAGTTCCGAGCGCGTGATAACATGGGAATTTTGAATTTTGTGTATTTTATTCAACGCCGCCAAATTTTCGCGTAAAAAATCAATATTTGTAGGATATATGGAGATACTGATTTTCGTCAGTCCCGCTTTGGTGAGCCGGTCGATGAATTTTGGCAACAAAAGTCCATTGGTTGTAAGCAGCGTAAGATGACCTCTCGATGAAAGGTATTCCACAATCTCCACAATATCTTTGCAAAGCAGCGGCTCGCCGCCGCCGGCCAGATTCACATAAATTACATTTTTGCATAAAGGCGTTTGAAATAATTGCTGTATTTTTTCAAGCGTGAATTCTTTTTTGGGCGCGTTATCAAATGTGCCGTCCTGCGCGTCTCCACAGTAAGAACAGCGTAAATTACAGCGGTTTACCATAGACAGGGACATTTGCACAGGAGAAAAACGCGAACAGGGATTGAGCGGCAGCGGTTTTAGAATCTTGTTCTTTATATAATTAAATATTTTTGGCGCTGATTGCGGGAATTTCAAACTACCTAATAATTCAATATACAATCCCATCCTTGCCGTAGAACCTTTCAAATTATCCTCCATGTATTAGCGGCAGTCCATCGCGTATAATCGTGTTTTTAGAACTTCAAAATGCTGCGTATAACCGCTCTTTACAACTTTTAAACGGAAGTTGATTAGAAACTTCAGTTTTTGAATAATTCTATTATATTTTTATACGGCGGCACCGTCAAGGTAACGCATTGCCTAGGCACTGTTAGCAAAGGAGTATTTTAATGAAAGCGACCAGGATGAATCCGAGGAAGTTCATATCAGTCTTTTCATAGCGTACCGTAAGCCGGCGGTTCTCTTTGATCTTTCCGAA
>JAISZZ010000048.1 GCA_031284385.1 Treponema sp. | reverse complement strand
AAAATTTAAATCTGCTGCCTAGTCATGTGTTTCAATTTGATTTTTTGAATGATAGTTTTGATGGATTGCCGGAAGAGTTACAAAAAATAATAAATGACGCAGAAAAGCGCAAGAAACTGATTGTTTATATCAATCCGCCGTATGCGGAAAGCGGGGCAGGAATAGGCAAAGGTATTAACAAGGGAGGCGTTGTTATCGCCCATGCCTCGCACAATATGTATTTAGACTCTTTGGGAAAAGCGTCTCACGAACTCTTTGCGCAGTTTATGGCTCGTGTTCATCACTTGCTGCCCGGCGCTCATTTAGCGTTATTCGCGACATTAAAATACGTCAATTCTTATAATTTTCAGAAGTTCCGTGAGTTCTTTACCGCTCAATATAAAAATGGATTTATATGTAAAGCGAATACTTTTGATAATGTTCATGGAACATTTCCTATTGGCTTTGGCATTTGGAAAATAATAAATACGGAGTTTCCCAAAATGATTGAATTTGACGTTTGCAATACCGGCAACTGCGCGGTGGGTATCAAGCGTTTCTACAATGGAGCGCGTTTTATTAATGATTGGATGCGTTTTATTGATAATTTTAAGGACGCAATCGGAACGCTCAATTCTAAAGGTGTTGATTTTCAAAACAACCAAGGTATTTGGATAAGTACCACGAAGCCCGCCGGAGGTGGTTCTCATTTTGGAATCAGTAAAAGAAATCTTATTGAAATAGCCATTTATTTCTCGATCCGTCAATGTTTTGAGCATACATGGATAAATCACAATGATCAGTTTCTTTTTCCAAATGATGGTTATAAAACAGACACCGGGTTCCAAAATGACTGTTTAATATATATGCTCTTTCATGGAAAAAACAATATCCAATCACAGCACGGTGTAAATCACTGGATACCGTTCACCGAAAAAGAAGTAGACGCAAAAGAAAAGTTTGAAAGCAATTTTATGAGCGGCTTCCTAAAGGATAAGACTTTGAGCGCGGAGGCGCAGGCGGTTCTTGACGCGGGGCGTGAACTCTGGAAATACTACCACGCAAAAATAAAAGATAATAAAACAGCTTCCGTCAATGCCTCATATTACGACATTAGAGAGTTTTTTCAGGGGCGCAATGATAAAGGTACAATGAAAACAAAATCAACGGATGAAACCTACACCGCACGTATCGTAACTTTGCGTAAAAAATTAGATGATTTGTCAAAAAAGATTCAGCCTAAAGTGTATGAATACGGATTCTTGAAGGAATAGAAAAATGAAAATCGTGTCATCAGGGGAGTTATTGACTATACCGTCAACGGGCAGGCCGCAAACGGCGAGTATCGAGCAGGATACGACACGCCGGCAGGAGGAAATGCTGTTTAACCGCCTGCTTAAAAGGCAGCGGCACCTTCGCAAATGGGCGGCGCGTACGGGTGCGGGCGTGTACAGATTGTACGACCGCGACATACCGGAAATACCGCTTGCGCTTGATTATTATCATAACGATGAAATACAGGCCGTTTCCGGCGCTCTGTACAAGCGTCCTTACGAAAAAGACCATGACGAAGAAGAACGCTGGCTTTGTGAAATGAGAGCCGCCGCGGCGGAAGCGCTTGGCCTCGACAGGCAAAATATATTTTTAAAACTACGCCGCCGGCAGCAACACAGACTGCCGCGCTCTGAAAATAAATTTTACGCTGCGTGTAAAACTGATACTCAGTATCAAAAAGAATCTGGCGGCGGTGTTGAAATGGTGATAAAAGAAAACGGCCTTTCGTTCATCGTGAATCTGTCAGATTATATTGATACCGGCATATTCCCCGACCTGCGACTTTTAAGAAAAATGATAATGACGGAAGCATCCGGCAAAACGGTTTTGAATCTTTTTTGTTATACAGGATCGTTTTCCGTGTATGCGGCAAAGGGCGGGGCGCGGTATGTGGACTCCGTCGATATGTCGTCAACATACCTTAAATGGGCGCTCCGAAACGGCGAGTTAAACGGTGTGAAAATACTGCCGGAACGTTCCGATGTTTTCAGATTTTTGGACAGCGCGGAATCTGCCGGTAAGCGCTGGGATATAATAATTGTGGACCCGCCGGCGTTCTCAAATTCAAAAAAGATGAAGGGAAATCCGCTCGGCGGCATCTTTGATATTAAACGTGATTATCAGTTTTTGCTGTCAAAATGCCTCAGGCTGCTGAGTGGGCGCGGAAAACTTTTTTTCTGCGCCCACGTGCACGTGAACGCCGGCAGCTTCGGCTTGAAGACCGGCGAAATATGTAATAGTTTTAAAAGCATAGAACCGGAAAAAATTATTTCCATAAAAGATATAACCGGACAAATCCGCGATGAAGATTTCCGTGACAGAAGGATGCCGTTATGTTATCTAATTACAAAATGAGAGAGCGCGATAATACGAGGCGGGCAGGTAAAATGTTGAGACGAGTGACCCCCGCCTGTCTGTTGGCTGCGACTTTAACATCCTGCGCCGGTTTTGGGCAGCCTGAAACCGGCGGCGGCGATTTAACACGCAAAACCCAGAGTGAAAAATATGCCGAAATCGTGAAGGAACAACGCCGCGAAGATGCCGCGCTTTTAAAAGAACTACCCGTCGGAGTCAGCGACTACCTTCTCAAACTTGCGGCGGCTTTTGCCGTGCGGGATGCCGGTTTTCTGCTTTCGCAGGGCGAGGACGAGTATGAAACGCTCATTAGGAACAATGTAAGCGCCGGTGAGTATCTAGCGATGCTGTACCGCGCCGGTGCGTTTGCCGATGATGCCCCGTGGGGTTCACCGCGCGAGCTAGACCTAAACCGCATCGCCTACATCGATTATACGGAATGGCGGGAACGGGGGCCAATACTGGAAGTTGACGGAAAAATCTATATGGACTCAGGCCACCCGCTCATTTTCAGCGTAAAGGTACTCTGGCGCTTGAGCGTCCCCAAAATTTTAGGTGCATACCCTTGAGTTATCCATATCGTTGTTGAACCTATCCTGTCGAGTGAGCGGCCAACGCTCCGCGTTAAACTGGAGGGCGGGCGGCAAATTGGGGGGTAGTGGAATAAGCGCATAAGCCCGCTTGCGGGCGGTGCGCTTATGAAGCGCAGGGGGGACGGACGAAAAAGCGACTATGTGCCGCAAAAAGTGTGGAAATCGTCCCCCCTTCAATGAAAAATATTCACAAATTACGCACTAAAGGCCTGTAATCCGCGGCCACGCCGGCAGGGGTATTCTTTTCGTTTTATAATTTGTATAGTTACAGAGCCGGTTTCAAAATCCGGCAGTTTGGAACTGATTCTACTGATTTTAATTAGGCGGAAGGAATAAAATGATAATTGTTTTGGCAAAAAACATTTCGCCGCATGATACCGGAATGGTGCGCGCGTACTTGGAGGATCACGGTTTTAACGTCAGGGAACAGACGTTTGGAGATGCCTCTCTGCTGGGGGCTTCTGGAAAGGGGCAGGCCGACATACACGAATTGAGCCTGCTTCCCGGTGTTGAGCGTGTCGCTGAGACATCGAAGCCTTACGAGCTTGCTTCGCGGGAGACTAAGAGCGAAGACAGTATCGTATCGGTGGGTCCCGTGAAGATAGGCGGGGCGCGAATCTCGGTGATAGCGGGGCCTTGTGCGGTGGAAAGCCGCGAACAGATAACGGAAACGGCGGCGCGGGTGCGTGAATCGGGGGCGGTGATGCTGCGCGGCGGCGCTTATAAGCCGCGAACCAGCCCCTACGCTTTTCAGGGTTTGGGCATGAAAGGACTGGAGTACATGAAGGCTGCCGGCGAGATGTACAA
>JAISZZ010000039.1 GCA_031284385.1 Treponema sp. | reverse complement strand
GAATCCCTTGACCCGTTCCCACAACTCATCCGTCAGTTCCCATGCTTTAATCCCGCTTCCTGCTTCTCTTTTCATACCTTATTTATCGACTGTTTTCTATTTGCGGATAAGCTCTAAATCAGTGCTACTTTAATGTGGATGTCAACGAAGTTGACACATTTGCACAATGAAATGAGCAAATACATAGGGCAGTGCTGATGCGCCAACGAAGTTGGCGAGGCGTCAAGTTAATCAGCATTGCCCTAAATGTCTCATCACGGGTGGTCGCCGGGCAGTGGAGCCGCCTGCTGCGGCAGATTGGGGGGTAGCGGAAGACCCGCAGGGGCTGGAGCGCAGGGGGGATGGACGAAAGAGTGGCTATATGCCGGAAAAGGTATGGAAATCATCCCCCCCTCCCCCCTTTTTTTAATTGAATAATCAACGTTACCCATAGGAACGAACCGTTTTTAATGGTTACACTTTTTGTATGCGATTTGATGAATTTGCGCGGAGTTGCTTACTTGAGGGCTGGGATTCGTCCGCTATCCGGTACAACGAGCCGATGGCGGAACATACCACATTTAAAACGGGGGGGCAGGCGGATATTTATATAGGCGCCGCCGCCGTAAAACAGCCACAGGCTGCCGCCGCCCTGCTTCGTTACGCTTATGGCAGCGGTATTCCCGTTCAAATCATAGGCGGTGGGGCAAATATTGTCGTGGCGGATGGCGGGATACGCGGCATCACGCTTGATACAAGGCTTGTCTGTAAATACACGCCGTCCGCAGCCGTGAATGAAGGCGTTTTGATTGTTCCGGCGGGACTTCCCAGCGATGAAGCGGCAGAACGGGCAGCGGAACACTCTCTTTCAGGGCTGGAGTTTTTTGCGGGGCTTCCCGGCACTGTGGGAGGGGCTGTTTGGATGAACGCTCGTTGTTGGGGAAAAGAGGTTTCTGGCGTGTTACGCGGCGTGGAGCTGCTGAACGAGAGCTATGAAACTGTTTTTGAACCGTTCAACGCGGGGGATTGGGCTTACAAAAAAAGCCCTTATCAGGCTAGAAAGACGCTTATACTTGCCGCCCATTTCAATTTGAGCCGGAACGGGCAGGCGGCGATTCGAAAACAAATGACAGAATACAGGCTTGAACGTGAGGTGAAGGGGCATTTTCGTTATCCGTCCGCCGGTTCGGTATTCAAAAACAATCCAGATTTTGGGAAAAGCGCCGGAAAAATCATTGATGAACTTGGTTTACGCGGTATGCAGGTAGGCGGGGCGCGGATTGCGGATTGGCATGGGAACTTTATCATAAATACAGGTGGCGCGATATCCGCCGATATACGGATGCTCGCGGCAGCGGTTCAGGCTAAAGTAAGGCGCGATACCGGCATAAACCTTGAAAGTGAGATACTTTTTATAGGCGACTGGCAGCCCGCCGCCCTTTCATAGCGCAGGGCAACGTCATTTAACTTAGCCGAACAGTGCGTGGTAAATGAAATCGTCGCTGAAGGCAGCGGAGTTTACTGCCCAGAGTGCAAGCCGAACCATTCTGACAGCTCTTTTATATGGCAGCCTATGAAAATCGCGCCAAAAGCTGTTATTATGCCGCCAACTGTGATTCCCAGCGACAGCATAAAGTTGACGGCGCGTGTGTTTACCGGTGTTAAATAGTCTATGCCGAGGTAGGCGCTGGAAAGCGAGACAAGCAACGCGATTCCTGTTACAACCCAGGCACGGAACGAGACAGATTCGTGTTCTGGAATATCATCAAACGTTTCGCCGGCGTGGATAAATGTCATTACTTGTTCGGCAATGCCCCGCGCCGGCGGAAAAAAATCTTCTTTCATCTGCTCGCCGGCAGTCTGTAAAACGCGCTGGTGTACGGCACATTTCGCACAATGCCATACATGAAAATTTATTAAAACCCGCTTTAACAGCGAGATATGCTCAGAATAGTATAAAATATCCAAAACTTTATCGCAATTCATGGAATACCTTCCTCAATAAACCCTTTTAATTTTCCGCGCAGTATTTTTTTTGCCCTAAAAACGTGCGATTTGATTGTATTGACAGGATAACCTGTTATCATTCCGATCTCGTCGTAGGAGCACTCGTAAAAAAAGAATAAATCTACGCAGACGCGGTACTTATTCGGCAGTTCGGCTACAGCTTGCTTTACCGCTTCCCGTATTAAGCTCCGTATATGATCTTCTTCAGGAGTTTTGTAGACGCTTTCGTACTCGTTTTCTGAAAGGCTCCTGTACTCTTTCCGTCTATTCAGCTTATTTAACGCGCTTGTGTACGCAATTTTATATAGCCATGTTGAAAACCGCGCACGCCCTTGAAACTGCGGAAGGGCACTGTAGGCTTTAAGAAAAACTTCCTGCGTAAAATCCGCCGCATCATCGTCATTGTGAAAGAAACTATGCCCTAGTCCGGTAACTCTGCGTTCATGCCTGTCTACCAACAGCCGGAAAAGATCGCGATTTCCGGTGATTACTTCTGCCACAATGACTTCATCGCTGAGTTCCAAACAGGATACGCCGTCATCTTCCCTCAACGAGTCTCTGACCGTCTAATAAAGAAAAATGCCAGTAAAGCAATGCCGCTCGAAAGAGGTATTATTCCACCCAAAAGCCCGTAATTACGGCCTCCGATAACAGCCAAAAACACGGTAAGGCACAAACCCACCGTGCCGAGTAACAACCCGCCAAGCAGACTGAAAGTTAAAAGGTCAAATTCCCGCTCCTTCCATTGCTCTGTTTTGATAAGAAACATCTTGCGCCGGTGTCCCCAAAGCAGGTAAAAAAACACCACCACCGAACCCATCACAATACCAACTATTGGAATTAGCGCAATTATAACTTGCGCCGCATTAGATCTTACCATCACACTCTTTTATTAGACGCTGAATTTTGAAAAAAGTTGCAGTGAACTGCCTTTTTATCCGTTGATATAGCCCCTAGGGGAATTGAACCCCTCTTTTAAGATTGAGAATCTCATGTCCTAACCGATAGACGAAGGGGCCATAACATCTTAATTCTAAATGTCCGCGTGCTTCTGGTCAAGGCCGCCGTTTCGTGCGGGGCGAGTGCGTTATATTTTCAGTTAAAACCCATATAAACCACTGTATTTTAGGGCATATTTTAACAAATTCTCAAATTACATGATTTCCGCATTGAGGTAAATATCCCGAATTTTGCTTGAAACATAGTCGTTTTGATAGTTTTAGACCTGTTTCATGGTGCACACGCCCTGCCCCTACACCACGCAGGCATACAGCTTGTTTGGTCCCTGTCTGATCTTATATTTTGGATTTGCTTCCATGATTAGACGTTCAATGACCTGCGGATCGTCCGGCAAATGATATGTGCATAGCGCTAATTTAGGGGCGAATTCTTTTAACACATTCTTTGCACCCG
>JAISZZ010000102.1 GCA_031284385.1 Treponema sp. | reverse complement strand
CGGGCGGGCGCGGCGTTTGGCAAACTCCGCGATGATGAGGGAATGGAGGCCGCCTTCCGCCCCCTCTACCTCAAGCGGAAAATGTCCCCCGGTATATGCGGAAATCAGCGGCGCAAGCGTGGGAGAGGCGGAAATCCCGTCCGCAAAAAACGAAAATGTTTGGCTATTCATCAATGAACCGTTGCAAGGCAGCCGTCAGCTTGCCTTACAAGCCAATTATACCGGAATATTCCGTAATACCGCTAGGGCAACGCTGATTAACTTGGATGATGTGCATCGTATGAATCAGTGCTTCCTTAGTCTGAGCCGCCGGCTCCGGCAACTAATCAGCATCACTCTTTAGGATTTTTTTACTAGATGCATGAGGTCAACTATACCCATGCATATAATCAATGAAAGCGCTATAACGATGGAGGCGATACGCAGAGTTCTGTCGTCTACATATTCCGGATCGACTGGAATAAAAAGTTCACCGGCAGACACTCTGTTTTTTTGTTTTCCGTTTAGGCCGGCGATACGGATGAAACGCTCGCCGCTGTCGCCATAGCCCAGCTCTCGCGCACGTAAATAAATAGTGTCCTTATCGTAAATGAGCGCATCTCGCACACCCGTAAATTCCTCGTTAATCGTTTGCAGATGGTGCAGATTGGAAAGCTGCTTTTCCTTTTCGGCATTGAGTTGGTTATAGGCGAAAAAACCCATAGCGCCTGAGAACATTGAGGAAACCGCATAGAATATAAGAGCCGCCCATAGCGCGGCAAGATATTTTACCGCCGACATACTACAACCATCGTACACAACCGCTACGGTCCGCTTCCTACAGGCAGTTCAGTATTACCATCAGTTATTGGCGGAAGATCCACCGGCAGTGTCGGAAGACGAGTGCTCAAGTCCTCGCAGGACAAGAAGTGCTCTTTTGTAAGATTTATCGTTATGATTTCGCCTATTTTTAAGTCCGCTACAGCCGTCTCATCAATTTGTATATGTACCGGATAGTAATCGAGACCAAAATTAGAATTCAACATATCTTTGTAGGGACATAATCCAGATATACAAGAACAGGTGCTTCCACTCGCATTACAGGGACATTTGCCCTGCGGTTTTGCGTAAAGGAACAGAGAAAACGGCGTACCTTCCGTGTATACATCAGGCAGCATTATCAAATAATCGTCAAGCATAGGGGAGGTAAGCCCATAAATATTCGCTGTATCTCTTAGCTTGGTAACAAGTTCATCAAACGGAGGATACTGCTCCGTTTCGTAAGCCGTCGCAAGCCCGCCGGAATAATAAAATTCAAATTCTTTTACGGCGGCATCTTCGATCAAATTTATAATATATATAGGCGGCACATTGGGGATGTCGCTCAGGAGAAGCCCGCCTGGTCCGTATCCCAGCTTGAGGTCATCATCCTCATTATTTTCGAGATCTTTGACAACCAATGCAAGAGGTTCGCTTTCGGAAGGCTCTGGAATCTTTAAACCTTCTATTTCAACATAACGGGATTTTAGCAGGTCACGCGCTATGGGCACCTTTTGGAGGGCGGCAATATCATCAAAAGCCGAGTTAATTTTGCGGAATTCCACAACAAAAACCGCCGCCTGCCCCTTATAGGATTCAGGTAGAGTGATTCTATAGTTGCGCGTTCCGGCCACCGGCGATACCGATGTATAACCAAGCTGTCCAGCTTTTCCGTCTTTTGTAACGCCCCTTTCTTCTACCAGCACACGAACCGGCGCAAATTTAACCGCTATTTTATTATCCACTGTAAGCGATACGCCAAACGACATCTCCTGCCCAGGGTCTATAAGTTCGCCCCGTTCAACGCAGCCGAAAAGCAGCAAAGCGCCGGTCAGGACAAGCAAACTATTCGTTAAAGTACTTACACGCATAACACAATAATAACACAAACGCCGGCACGCCGCAATGGAGAATTTCCGGCAGGCGGGCAATTATGAACCGGCAATTTTATATTTACCCGTACAACATCGCTGAGTTCGAAAATCATAGGGGGGGGGGGGGGATTTCCAAACCTCCACCGGCATATAGCCGCTTTTTTTGTCCGCCCCCCCTGCGCTCCATAACCGCCTTTGTCTACAGAGTGGAGTCTGCGGTAAGCAGCGCTGCGCGCAGCGGCGCAAACTTCACAAATGACCGCGTAAGCGGTTATTCCGCTACCCCCCAATCCGCCACTCATAAAAATTAGTCCACGAACAATGAACCTCCCCGCCGCAAAGCGGCGGGGTATTAAAGCCCACTACGAATAAGCCGGCTGCATAACGCAGTGGCCATAATTCGCAAAAATTAGCGTGATTCGCGGAACTTTGGCTGCCGCAAACATGAGGTTTGCGGCAGCCGTAAAATTATTCCTTGAACGGGAAGCGGACAACAACTATGCCGGAACCGCCTTTGTAACCATTCACCTCGCTGTTAATACCGCCGCCCGCGCCGCCGCCGCCTGTACCGTCAACGCCCGCGCTAGCCGCGCCGCCGCCGTGGCTCGCGGTTGGCGTATTATTTTTTTTACCGCCAGCGCCGCCGCCGGCATAACCCGTACTCGTACCGGTTATGTCCGAATTTTTGCCAGGACCGCCGTTACCACCCTTATGCGGGCCGGGAGCGTTGCCGCCTTTACCGTCCGCGCCGCCGCCACCGCCGCTGCTATAAGCATCGTTATCATTAGCTGAACCGCCGCCGTTACCGCCGTCATAACCTTGCCCAGATGTACCCTTTCCAGGTGCGCCTTGGCTTCCAGTACCGCTATCCCGTTTGCCGCCGCCGCCTGAACCACCGGAATTGCCTGTGTTCGCATAACTATTTGAATGAGAGCCCCCGCCCCCGCCCCCTATAGTCTCCACCGTATCAAATTTGGAGTTTTCACCATTCTTACCATTTCCAAGTTCCCCGCCGACATCACTCTTATCACCGGAACCGCATGATCCTCCAGCTCCTACTGTTACTTCATAATTTTTAGCGGTGAGTGTATAGCTTGTCTTTTCAATCATGCCGCCAGCTCCGCCGCCGCCGCCGGTAGACTGATAGCTGTTGCCGCCGCCGCCACCGCCGCCTGCCACCACCAGAACTCTCGCCGAAGCTGCCGCCGGCGCGCGCGTAATATTGAGGTCGCCGCCGCTTTTGAATACGTGTACCTCGTCCCATGTGGCCGTATTCCCAGAACCAGTCCTCACGTATGTAACAGTACCGCCTGTAGCCATAGACTTACTCTCTTTTGATGGCGTTACTCTGTAGGTCTTTGACACCGCACTGTTACCAGGTGCTTTTATCGTAAACTCAATCGTACTGAGCGCCGCATTGCCTGCCACAGTTACGCTCGCGCTGGTACCTTTCGTACCAGCTATTGACGTTTCTATTTCCGCTGCTTTTGTCTTTACAGGCGATAGTTTTGAATATGTTACTGTGGCGCCGGTTACGGCTGCCTCTATCACGTCATTAGCCTGATTCACAAAATCTGGAATTTTGACGGTATAGGCGAATCTTCCAGCCGCAAAAGCCGTTTCCAATTTCGCTGTAATGCTGCCGTATTTTACGGTTATTCCTTCAATGCTCACAGTTCCTTCATCCCACTGCGCGTATACATCCGTATCGCTAGTTAAA
>JAISZZ010000088.1 GCA_031284385.1 Treponema sp. | reverse complement strand
TGTACTCGCGGCGCATACGCTCGATGTACACGTCAAGGTGAAGCTCGCCCATGCCTTTGATGATGGTCTGGTTAGATTCCGGGTCAACAAAAGTCTGAAACGTGGGGTCTTCCCGCGTGAAGCGCCCAAGCGCCTTTGCCATCTGGTCGGCGGATTTCTTATCCTTAGGCGTGATAGCCAGCGAGATGACCGGCTCCGGCACGAACATGGAACTCATCGCGTAGTTAAGGCCGCCGCCGCAAAACGTGTCGCCCGAAGCGCACTCAATGCCGAACAGCGCCACAATGTCGCCCTGCGCCCCCTCGTTGATGTCCTCCATGTGGTCGCTGTGCATACGGACAAGGCGGCCAACCTTGAACTTGCGCCGCGCGCGGGTGTTAATAAGCTCATCACCCTTTTTCAGCGAACCCTGATAGACGCGGACATAGGTAAGCTGGCCGTACTGCCCATCCTCAAGTTTGAAGCCCAGCGCTACAATGGGCGCGATTCCTGTGGACAAAAGCTCAACCTGCGCCTCGTTATTGTCAAGGTCCAGTGCGTAGTTTTTGACCTGAGTCGGGTCCGGCAGGTAGTTGTTTACCGCGTCCAGCAGACTCTGAATCCCCTTGTTTTTGTAAGCTGAACCCATCATCACGGGTACAAATTTTTCCTGCAATGTGCCCGTCCGTATGGCGCGATGCACGAGTTCGTCCGGTATCTCCTCGCCTTCAAGGTATTTTTCCGCCAGTTCATCATCAAAAAGCGATACCGCGTCAATAAGCTCTTCACGCCGCTTCTCCGCGTCCGCCTTCAAGTGAACAGGAATGTCCGCGTAGCGGATTTTTTCACCGGAGTCGCCGTCAAAGTAAACCGCTTTCATCGAAACAAGGTCAACGATGCCTTCCAGCTTGTCTTCCAGTCCTATCGGTATCTGAATCGGCGCCGCATTGAGGTTGAGCTTTTCGCGGAGCTGCAAGCAGACTTTGAACGGGTTCGCGCCCGTGCGGTCGCATTTGTTCACGAACGCGATACGCGGGACATGGTAGCGTTTAAGCTGCCTGTCAACGGTAATAGACTGGGATTGGACACCGCCGACCGCGCAAAGCACCAAAACAGCGCCGTCCAGCACCCGCAGAGAACGCTCGACTTCAATCGTAAAGTCAACGTGGCCGGGGGTATCTATCAAATTGATCGTGTGATCTTTCCATGTAACCTGTGTCGCGGCGCTCTGAATAGTAATCCCGCGCTCCCGCTCCAACTCCATGTGATCCATCGTAGCGCCCACACCGTCCTTTCCGCGAACCTCGTGTATAGCATGGATTTTGTCGCAATAAAACAGGATGCGCTCGCTTAAGGTAGTCTTGCCTGAGTCTATATGCGCGCTAATCCCGATATTCCGCATCTTTTTTATATCGATGCCCATCAAAAAACACTCCTCATTATGAATTATATAGAATTTGACAAGAATTTCCGTAAATTGCAAGGGGGTAAGGATATATATCGAAAAAAATGTCATTGCCTATTTAGAGCGTGTCCCATTTTACTTATTTTACATGATTGAAAATTTGATTATCATACTATATATGAAAACCAAGCGTATTGAGGAATTGGAGAATCTTATAACCGGTTATCAGGATTCATACTATAACGGCGAAGCGGAAATCACGGATGTGGAATTTGATGAATTGTGGGATGAGTTAAAAGGACTTGCGCCGGATAGTCCGGTTATTACACGGATAGGTGCGGATAATGTTGATGGCTTCCCAAAAGAGCGGCATCTTATCCCGATGGGGAGTCAGGATAAGGCCGCGAATCACGAGGAATTCCGTGAGTGGGCAAAAAAACTTGCGCTGCCTATGTTCATCGCGCAGTACAAGCTGGACGGGGCAAGCCTTGAGCTGCAGTACAGGAACGGACGCCTTTTTAGGGCTTTGACACGTGGTGACGGCATAATGGGCGATGACATCAGCGCTAATGCCAGAAAGATGAGGGGCGTTGTCAGTAACTTAGAGATGGACTGGAGCGGCGGAATACGCTGCGAAGTGCTGATGTTTCGCGAGATTTGGCGGACAAAGTATACGAACAAGGCTAATTGCCGGAATGCGGCAAACGGCCTTATGCGCCGAAAAGACGGTGTAGGCTGCGAAGATCTTACACTCATCGCGTATGACGCATCCGCAAATGATGCGGCATCGGGCTTTAAAACTGAAACCGAGAAAATAGCATGGCTGACCGCACGCGGTTTTAACGTAAGTGAGACAAAAGAATTCACGGATATGGAGGATGTGATTCTTTACAGAGATAATGTCGCTAAAGCGCGCATGGATCTGCCGTTTGATATAGACGGCATCGTAGTAAAAGATAACGTAACCAATATGGACGACCTGCGCCGTACCCGCCCTGAGCGTCAGATTGCCTTCAAATTTGAGCTTGAACAGGCTATAAGCATACTGCGGCGGGTTGAATGGAGCGAATCGGGCGCGACTTACACTCCAATCGGTATAGTCGATCCTGTGCGGCTCGCCGGAACGACGGTAAAACGCGCCAACTTATGCAATCCAGGCATGATACGAGACATGAAATTGCGTATAGGTTCCGATGTTATTGTGGTAAAACGCGGAGAAATTATACCCAAAATTGAAGGCAGAGTCTTGCCGCCGCCCGGCAAATTAGCGGATAATCCTGATACGCCGCTGTTTAACGAAGAAACGGAGAATTCGCATCCCATAGAAATCCCACAAAAATGCGGAACTTGCGGAGCAAAACTGATTGACGCAGGGTCAAGACTCTACTGCCCTAATCCTGATTGTCCTAAAAGGCTGCTGCATCGTATAAAAAAATGGGTAAACGTGCTGGATATACGGGAGGCGGGCAAAAAAACACTGCTTCAGCTCTTTAACAAGGGCCGTATCAAACAGATTGCCGACCTCTACACGCTTGAAATACAGGAATTGGCCGCCTTTGAGCGTATGGGGGAGATTTCCGCCGCAAAATTGATACACAATATACGCGCCCGCCGCTCACTATCGCTTGCCGATTTCGTCGCGGGTTTCGATATTGAGGGCGTGGGCAGTCAAATCATGGAAGTTGTTACGCAGGCGGGCTATAACAACCTCGAAAAATTGCGTACGGCGAGCGTGGAGGAGCTTGCCGGTGTCTTTCGCGTAGGTGAAATCACGGCGGGCAGCATTGTTGACGGGTTAAAGGAAACGGCGGATGACATGGATGCCGTGTTAAAAACCGGTTTTGTTAATATATCAACCGGAGAGTGGCTGCCGCTTGCTGGAAAATCTTTCTGTTTTACGGGCGAGCTTAAAACTATGAAGCGCGGCGAGGCGGAAGCGAAAATAAAATCACTGGGCGGTCTTGTTAAATCGTCCGTTGGAAAGTCCTTGTCATACCTTGTAACCAACGAGCCTGAAAGCGGTTCGTCAAAAAATAAAAAAGCCGTAAAACTCGGTATAAAATTGATAACCGAAGATGAATTTCTGAAAATAATCGAGTCCCCCACTCATACCGGATGCCCCGCCTAAAATCCGCCGCGCCCCATTATTGGACTTGTTCAAGAACCTTATGGTTTCCATCGCAAAATGCGCGGCATTTTGCCGTTTTTAAGCGGAATTAGCGCGTGGGGGGGGGGGGGGGTACTGGTGAGAGGGGCTATTATGGTATCT
>JAISZZ010000023.1 GCA_031284385.1 Treponema sp. | reverse complement strand
CTGCCGCATACCAATCCATGATTGATTTCACGGAAAATAACACCGACGGCGTAGCGATACTCTGCGGAGTAGATTCGGCTTATGTACATGAAAAATATAAAATGTATGAAGGTTATTTAAGATATTTTTATTCAAAAATTACTTTTATCAAAAATTTTAACCGGTTTACGGCAGACGCGAATAAATTTACCGTTTATTTCCCGAATAAAAACAGTAAAGAATTTTATGAAAACATATTTAAGCCAAAATATGAGAATGATTTTTCTGTAACTGTGGGCGACACTATTTGGATTGACATTGGACTTGTTCGACAACCTTATGGGTTGTCTCACAAGTCTTGCAAAATGCACGGCATTTTGCTGTTTTTAAGCGGAAGTTGTTCAGAAACTGAAGTTTCTAAACAACTCTATTATGAATTTTGGGATAAATAAAGGTAAAGCGATACGGATGCTCGCGGATGATATGGGGCTAAAATATGAACAACTGATGGCGTTCGGCGATACTTATAATGATATAGAAATGCTGCAATCCGTAAAATACAGCTATATTGTTAAAAATGCCCATGCGGATATGAAACAGTACGCGGCATTTACCGCCGACTCAAACGATAACTTTGGCGTGATAAAAATTATCGATCAAATCCTAGAAAATCATAAAAGAGCATACTGATACGATGTCCGCAAATTTATAATTTGTGAGGATTTGCGTTTAATCACCGGAAGCTATTTCGTCAACCAGAGCTTGTAATTCTATGGTCGTTTTAAGGACGGTTATCCGCAGTGGGGTGGGGTATCAATGTCGCAAAATTTGCTGCACACGTGCGAATTCAAGGCAGTGAGGTTCATTAAGCCTATTCTGCGTTACCCCCCCCCCCCCCAACCTAAAAAAATTGCCGCTGATTGTTACAAATTCACGCGCAAACCGGCGGTTATAGACATTCCCGGCATCGGGTACTCGGCGAATGATGTGTAAAGCTGATTAAGAACATTGCGGACGATAAAAAAAGCCGTAAACCGGCTGCCTATGTTCTGATTCAGCGTTATGTTTACAAGACAGTACGGGGGCAGTTCCATAATATTTTGAGTATCCGCGTAGCGGCGGCTCTCCCAATGAGCGGAAACAAGCAGCGACCCCGCCTCTTTTTTCGCCCCCGCTTCAAACTGTATATCAAACGAACAACCTATGATATGGGTGGGCATATACGGGATACGCATACCGTTATCAAAACCGAGCCCCTCATTCAACAGCCAGCTAAGCTGAAACTGGTATGTGGGACTCACTTTTATTTTATTGACGGTGATAAAGCCGCCGGATTTTGCGCCGTCCTGAAAATTGAATGTGAGCGATGGCCGCAGCTCCGCGCCGGTAAAAAAGCCCGTACCGGCATTTTGCGGCATCCAACGGCCTGCGCGTTTAACCCAGTGTATCGAATCCGTCGTGTACTGGACATACGCCGCGCCGCTCACGCCAAAAACCCCCTCGCCGCTGAATTCCATGCCAAAATCCGCGCCGAGTCCGTCCTCCGGCTTCAAATCAGGATTACCCGCGTATAGGCCGTCAGCACTGTGGTAAAACATATCATCAAAATCAGGAAACTTAAAACTGCGGAAATAGTTATTTTTTAGCGACAGATTATCGTTTATCCGCCAAACAAAACCCGCTTTTGGAACGGCAACAGCCTGCCGGAAATCGGAAGCCTCCTTCACCGACGCTATCACCATTAAACGCTTTGATGGCATCCACTCGGCGGCAGCGAATATTCCGCCCGTACCGCCGGAACGAACCCCGTCTTCTGTAGAATCAACGTTTATGACACGCAAATCCAGTCCGGCCCTCAGCGTAAATTTGTCGCCTTGGTACCAGTTCCAGCGATTCACTGCCGTAACGTAACCGTCGTCGCTTCTTGAAGCTGCGCCGTATTTCATTTGCGCGAATGTGTAAGTCAGCGATAATTCGGTAGAAAGGTCATCCCGAAAAGCGAGCGGCGCGTCAAGCATAAGGCTTTGCTTTGCCGAAAAATCATACTCCTTCGCAAAACCCGCCGATGTGCCTGTTACCGGATACTGCCGGTCAGCGTAGTAAAAATTTGTGGTGGAAAATAATTTTACCAGATTGGGCAAATCCCAAACAAAAGAAACCCCGCCGCCGGTATCCAAGACCGCGTTACTTTCCTTGCGGCGGGCAAACCCCCCGTAATCACGGTATAAATACTGGTTTGAGGCATGATTTCCAAACCAGTTCGCCTTGAATGAAAACTTTTCCGCACCGTATCCCAGCGAGAAATTCAACATTTGAGTATCTACAAGCTGGCTAAAATCTGCTTCCCCTATCGCGCCGCCCAGCTTGTTATACCGTCCGGGAACATAGCTGGTGTTCGAGACGCTGCCGCCAAAATGAACGCCTGTTTTTTGCTTTTTAATCGTGATGATGTTTATTACGCCGCCCATAGCGCCGGTAACATTGTATTTGCTGTCTGACCCTCCATATATGACCTCGACCCGC
>JAISZZ010000021.1 GCA_031284385.1 Treponema sp. | reverse complement strand
CCCCCACCAAACCCCCCCCCCCCCCGCTCCTCAAAAACAACCAACCACCCCACCACACCCACCCCCGGGGGTTTTGGGGGGGGGGGGGGGGGGTAGTCAATCATAAGCTAAGCTGCCGTCAATATACTCATAGCCTGCCGCCGGAATTATTTCCAGCTTTACACGGACGCGGTTATCCTCATCAAATTCTTTTTCGGAAATTATACGCGGTTCCGTATACACAAAATTATTATTGTCATCCTTGAACCAGTCAATCTCATACTCGCCGTTATTTACCTTTATCGTAAAGCTGGTTATTACATCTGTGTATTCATTATGTCTTACTGTTACAGGTATTTCACCCGCTTCCAAATCAGCGTCGGGAGGAAGTTCTACCGCGTATTCTTCCGGTTTCAGAACCCGCGCCGTATCCATATTGTTTATACCGGATATTTCCAAGCCAAGTTCCGCCCATTTTCCGCTTTCCGCAGGCATACTTCCCGGCGCAAACTCCGATATAGACGGATGCTTTGAAACAAAAATGGAACGAATATGCAGCGGCTCGGCCAGCGGCTTATTCCAAAGCTCGCACCGGTTAAGCGCCGCAAAACACAAGACTAAAAACATAAAATACAGGAATTTTTTCATACGGTTTCCCATGCTCACAAGTACATCATACCCGTTAACCGCCAGCCTGTCAAACCTGCCGGCGTATTTACATACACTGCCGGCGAAATGTAACCGAAAGAATTTGATTAGGGTTGTTCAAATAATTCACTAAGAAGGTTAGGGAAGGGGGGCGCTGTTTCCATACCATTTGAGGCATACAGGGACTTTACCGTCGCGCCCCCCTCGCTTCATACCCGCTTATCTATTGTGTGGAGTTTGCGCTAAACGCAAACTCATAAAATAACCGTGCAAGCGGTTATTACGCTACCCCCCAATCCGCCGCCCCAATTCCGCTATATTTAGGCGGTTTTCCACTTTTTTTACGGATTTTCCCTTGCCGTGGCAAATCCGCCTCCCTTACTAAGGCAAACATTTTTTGCCTATATACCGGTATATGGTTTTAGATGAAAGGCGCGTTTGACTAGGACAACCCTCATTGTTAAACTCCGCAGTTACGGCATAAGGACTGTACTTATTAGCATTATATCTCTTATGGGTTTTTTCCCTACTGTGTCATTTGTCCTGTCTACTCAGCCGGGTAATTATTAGACAATTCAGCTATTGACTTTCTTGAAAAATTCGGGTAGACTATAGGTATCTGTATAGGCAGATTGGGATGCCGCTGATAAAACGGTCTATCTTTAGAAACTAAAATTAGGAGAAAAGCCATGAAACAGAGAATGCTTTCAGTTTTGACGGCAGGATTTTTTATTCTTGCGGGTTTTGTCGGTTGTTCAGATGATATTGGGGATATTTCCCCCGATAAATCGGTACATTATATTATGAAGGCAGGTAAAATCAATCTTGATTATATACCTAGTCATATCGTTGTAACTTACGACGAGTTAAATGGAGATCTCTTGTATTCGGCGACTCCCGGCCACATACTAACCGGAGCGGTTGTAACATTGCTGGACGGTACATCCAAAACTACTACCGTAACTAGCGAGTATACGGGGACTGGGGATGTCAAATTGATACCTGACAGCGATGAAGGTACTTATTACGATCCCGCATACACAGGCAAGTTCGATGTCGGAAAGGCGAAACAGGAAACCGTTGAATTGATAACACTAAAAACTACTACGCTAGATGTTTCATACGCCGGCGGTTTACTTCATGTCTTGCCCCAACCTCTTGCCGAAAAAATCAAATGGAACAACGACCCCAATAAATTGGTCATTGATGATTTTGGCAACGAGATTTTAGTGTTGGACGGCAGTGTAGATGATGATAATTATTATGTAGACTGGATGCTGTATATCTATTCTGATGAATATATTAACGAAGAATTAGCTGAAGATAAAGCGGCAGAGAGAACGGCATCTATCGAGGCGGCGACGGCATCACAGACAGATGTCAATAAAGCTTTGGTTATATCCGATTACGGTGACAATATCCCGGAAAACGCACTTATCAATGTTGCCGAAATTTACGATTTCAACGGCGTTGAATTGTTTACCAAAGATTATGAGAAGGTTGTCATTCATATAACCAGTTCAGCGTATGTTGACAAAACTGATCTCATAAGCGCGATATTATCGGCAATCACAGCAAAAACTGGTGTTTTTGTCGCGACCGCCGCCGACCAAGTCCCGGTAGGCAAAAAGTGGGTATCCACAGATGCATTGAACACTTTGCAGGGCTTGATCACAGCAGCGGAAACGGTAAGAAATAACACGGATGCCACGCAGGAAGAAGTTAAGACGGCTACTGATAATTTGACGGCTGGAATTAATACTTTTAACAAAGCTATAGGAAATGGTACTGCCATAGCGCCTGCCGACGGTTGGCTTGACAGATCGGAGCTAGGCAATAAAATCACCGAGGCAAATGCACTAAAAATAGGGTATCCAATTATATCTAAGGCTGATACCGAAGGCGAAGGCGAAGCTGAAGACGTAGCTAAAGTTGAAGAAGGTTTTCAGTATGTAGGCAAGGCTGCTAATGAAGTGTTAGCCGGCACAATTAGCACGGCGGAAGCGCTTTATGCAAAGCCCGATAGTGTGTTATTTACTGAAGCAAAGGCACTAGATGGTAATAGCGAGAAAGAGGACACTGCAATAAAAGGCATAGTCCAAACAAACATCGTAGCCCAAGTTGACAGTCTTAAATCAGCGATGGCGAACTTCGAGAAAGAAGTAAAAAAGGGCACGAAAAATATTCAAAACGAAAAAACAAATCCCCTGCCGGAGGGTGTACCGACCGATGCTGGGGGAAAAGAGATAGTGTTCCCCCCCCCCCCCAAACAGGTGAATCATCTCTCATAACGCCGTTGTTTAATCAACCGTATACGCCTGTAATTTATACGGCATTAGTATCTGCCCCGAATATTACCACTACAGGCGATACGCCTGTTGACGCTAATAGGAATACGGTAGTTGTGTCTTCAAAAGAAATAAACAGTGGTAACGGCATATATACTTGGCAAGTAGCGGATGCCGGTTATTATAAAATCACGCTTTGGGGAGCGCAGGGCGGCAATGTGGTAACTAGGGCCGGACCCACTGAGCTGCGTATCGCTTACGGCGGACGCGGTGCAAAAACAGAAGGCATTATCTGGCTCAGAGCTGGGCTTAAATTAACATTCTATTTGGGCGGACAGGGAC
The DNA here is from genome assembly GCA_031284385.1 of Treponema sp. The sequence continues at coordinate 2,493 of JAISZZ010000021.1, read as the reverse complement.
GCGGCAGTTACCTCCACCACGGAACAGACTATATCGCGGCAGGCTTTAACGGCGGCGGCAAGGGCGGTATCGGCATTCAGTCGGTATTTCCTGACGGCGCGGGCGGCGGCGGCGCAACCGATGTCCGTATCGGCGGTAAACGCATAATGGTCGCGGCAGGCGGCGGCGGCGGCGCTCAGGAAGCTGACCGCTGGTACCCGATAACGCCAGGCCCAGGCGGAAAAGAAACATCCAATGATACTCCTACTGGGGAGGGAAGACGAGCTCAAGGAATTGCCGGCGTTAAGCCGCTCATAGACGGCGATATCAAGCTCATAAAGGACGGAACAGGCCAATCCGGCGCTAAGAAAAAGAGCAACGCCACAATATGGGAAGGCAATTCAGGCGCAGGCGGCGGTTATTATGGCGGTTATGCCGGTCAGTCCAATAATGATAAAGTCAGCGCGGCCACAGGCGGCACTTCTTATATCAGTGGTTACAACTATACTGACGGTTACGAGAGCTTATACAAGCCGGAATACTACATTTTCAACAAGGACTCGGCCAAAATGTTTAGTGATGGGGATGCCGATTACGCAACGACTGAAGGTTTGGGCAACGGCAAATTCGAAGTGATTTTATTGAAGAAAGACACCGATGTTACGGCAGAGGACTGAGTCTACCGAGTAAGCTTAGTAAACCCTTGAACAGGTGTAAACTTGTTTAAGCTAAAAGCCCAACCTATCCGGTTGGGCTTTTTTTATCGCCTCATTGTAGTAATTCGCGCCGTGTCATTCGTACAATTCGTGAATCGCAGCTGAACCGGACGGGTAAATGTAAAATTACTGACCGTAAGCGCGGGAGACTTCCCACCATCAAAAACTTAATGCAAAATAGGTAAATGGCTTGTAAAGACTACAAAATTGTTGACGGAAAAAAACTCCGGTACGGCTATACTACGGGCTCGTGTGCGGCGGCGGCGGCAGGAGGCGCGGCGGCTCTACTGCTGGACTGCGGACCGCGGAATGACCGTAACGCGGAAATAGAAATTGAAACGCCGTCCGGAAAGCGGCTAAAACTGCCGCTGCTGGACCGCCGCTATGACGGCGCGGGAACGGACGCTGTGGCAGTCTGCGCGATACAAAAAGATGGCGGCGACGACCCCGATGTTACATCTGGCTGCCTTGTATACGCTGCAGTCAAAAAACGTTCCGGCACGGGTTTCACTATCGAGGGCGGAGAAGGGGTCGGCGTAGTAACTCTGCCTGGTCTGGACGCGCCTTGCGGAGCGGCGGCCATAAACAGCGTGCCGCGCCGCATGATAGCGGATGCCGTCCGCGAGTCCTGCGAAAATGCAGGCTTCGCAGGCGGCCTCCTCATAACTATATCAATACCGGATGGCGAAAAACTCGCGGAACGCACATTCAACAAAAGGCTCGGTATCGTGGGCGGCCTCTCGATACTCGGTACTACGGGACTCGTGGAACCGGTAAGCGAGGCGGGTTTTTTAGGCTCGGTCAAGGCGGAACTTTCAATGCTTAGGGCTTTGGGCATGGACAGCGTTACTCTCACGCCGGGAAACATCGGCATAGACTTCCTCGCCCGCCGCCACCCAGAACTGCGCCCCGTAAAATGCGCGAATTTCATCGGCGAAAGTATAATCTTAGCGGCGGAATCCGGTTTTTCCCATATACTCATAGCCGGACATATAGGTAAACTGGTAAAATTGGTAACGGGCAGTTTTAACACTCACTCAAAATATGGAGACGCGCGGCAATTCGTATTTGCCGCTTTCGCTGGACTGTACGGCGCGGGCAGCGATTTGACGGCTGAACTTTTGAACTGCGCCACAAGCGAGGCCGCGATAGACATATTGCGCGGGGCTGACCTTTGGGAGCCTGTGTTCAAAAAAATTCTTGACGAAACGCGGCAAAGGCTACATGATTTTTGCGCGCGGCGGGCATATAACATTCATTGCGAAGTTATGTTTTTTTCATCAAAATATGGATTTTTAGGGCGAATTTGAGGAATACATGAAAACTAAAGGTGTTTTGTACGGAGTCGGCGTAGGGCCTGGCGATCCAGAGCTTATAACGGTTAAGGCTCTTAAAACGATTTCGGCCTGCGGCTGTGTTTCATTCATAGATTCAGGCGAAGGCAGGACGGCCGCCGCGTTTGAAATCGCCCGCGCCGCCATGCCGGAAGTCGATAAAAAAGAAAAAATCCGGCTTACTATACCGATGACATCCGATAAAAAATTGATGCGTTCCCATCATAACAGCGCTTTCGGCGTGATAGCCGGAAAGTTGAATGAGGGTGCGGATGTGGCCTTCCTGACACTGGGAGATGTTTCCGTGTATTCAACCTTCGGTTATCTGCGCAAACTGGCGGACGAGGCGGGTTTTGAGACACGAATGGTCAGCGGAGTGCCGTCATTTTGCGCCGCAGCGGCGGCTTTGAACCGTGATCTTGTATTGGGCGAGCAGAATCTGCATATTTTTTGTGCTTCGGATG
>JAISZZ010000129.1 GCA_031284385.1 Treponema sp. | reverse complement strand
ATGGGCATAGATTCAAACTGGCAGCGCGCCGTAAAAGGGCTTGTGCTTCTTGTCGCGGTCGTGTTTGACGTTGTGTCCAAGAAGCAAAAGAAGTCCGGCTAGGGCATCCGGCATGAGCGCCCGCTTCGTTACGGGGCGGCGCTTCCGCCGGTGTTTTTTACCGCCACAAGAGCGGCGGAAGCTATTATTACAAAAATTATTGACGAGCAGTACATCAATTTAACGGCGCGGAGTATGTCCCGCGCCTCCGCCGGCCTCAAATTATCCCCGATTAACGGTTTTTGTTCCAACTTCCCCTCATAATATGCGTCTCCGCCAAGCTGAATACCCAAAGCTCCGGCGCAGACGGCTTCGCAGTGAGCGCTGTTTGGGCTTGCGTGGTTGAATCTGTCCCTTTTGTATATCCTGCCGGCGTTTTTTGCGTCAAGGCGGAGTATTGCCGCGGCGAGGATCATAATATTTGCGGCAAGTCTTGCCGGAATCCAGCCTAAAACATCGTCCAGTTTCGCGGCGGCGCGGCCAAAGTTTATATAACGCTCGTTCTTATACCCTATCATGGAATCCATTGTGTTTACCGCTTTGTAAAGCATAGCCAAGGCGGGACCGCCTATCGCAAGGTAAAAAAGCGGCGCTATCACACCGTCCGCAAGACTTTCGGCCACAGTTTCTACTGTCGCCTTTATCACTTTTTCAGTCGAGAGTCCCGCCGTGTCACGTCCTACAATCATGGATACCTGTCGCCGCGCCCCTTCCAAATCGTCCGCCAGAATCTTCCGGTACACCTTGACAACCTCGTCCCGCAGGCAGCGCGGTGAAATCGTTAGGTATGCGGTAAAAATAGACAGGATTAAGAGTGGAATATTGCCCAAATGACGCGCCGCGCCAAGAATTGCGTAAAAAAAAATAAATGTTACGGCGCAGACCGACAAGGCAAGCGCGGTGCCGGCCATCCGTTCAGCCTTTTCCGTCACTATTTGGGCATCTGTTTTAATGCGGAAAATCATGCGGAACAGCGTTTCCCCCTTTTCTATCAAAAACCCAATACCGCGGACAGGGTGAGGAAACCACGCCGGATCGCCCGCCGCCGCATCGAGTATGAAGGCGGCTGTCATAACAAGCGGTATATGGTAAAGCGGATACATCAGAACGTTAACTCCATCTCTTTAACGGCAACCGCTATGGTTACGCCGCGCCGCGCAGTTTTTTTTAGCAGTAGTTTTCCGCCGCCGGAAAGCGCGGAGGCGGCTCGCTCGCATACATTGTCTACACCGGTAATGGCCCTAACAAAACTGGAGCCGATAAAGCTGCCCTCCAGCAGACGCAACTCGTCCGCGCCGAAAAAGGAGCAGGGCGCGCCGAGTCTGTCGCAGAATTCAAGCAGTCCCGCCTCGTCTTTTTTTAGGTCTATGCTTCCAACGCCCGCTATACACCGTTTATCAAGCCGCAAAACCTCAAATTCTTCGTCAAGAATTTCAGCTATAACGCCGCTCTGTACTCCCCGCCGGCAGCCTATCCCGATGTAAACGCGCCTCGGAATCAGATACAAGGGGCCGTCCTCTGTTTCGGCACGCCTCATCGACACAACTATTCCGAAACCGGTTTCCCGCCCGGAGGAACGCCCGTAAAGTATGCCCCGCGGCGGCTTTCCCGCGATGTCATAATCTGATTTTAATGTTACACATTCACCTTTCAGCAAATTTGCGGAAACCTTTTTTGCCTTTTCCATAGAACTTATCGCTAAATTCTGTTTGCTTGCCCAAACGTCTACGGCGAAAACTTTGTTTATATCGGTAGCGGTAGTTATTATCGCCTCCGCTTCCAAAAACACGGCTACTTCAAGCGCGAGCCCGTTTCCGCCTCCTATATGCCCGCCCAAAAGCGGAATTATCCATTTTCCAAGTTCGTCTATTACGATTACGGCGGGATCGGTAACTTTTGAGTGGACAAACGGCGCGACGGCGCGAACCGCTATGCCGGCAGCGCCTACAAACAACAATGCATCCGCCCCGTCAAACGCGGCGGCGGCCTGATTTTTAAGGCTCAACTCCGGCGGTATCGCAAAAATTTCGTGTCCCTTGAGCGGCAGATACGCGCTAAGTCTATTTTTGAGTTCATTTCCGCGGTCTGTAAACGAAAAAAACGCTATTTTCAATATTTATCCGCCTGTAAAGGCGTTCCCAGCGTTTTTACCCTTTTCGCCTATACCGGCGTCTTCAAGGATACGCGACAGTAGCACATCGTAAACGGGACGGGACGCTATCAGTTCCGCCGTAACAAAAGAGCATAGCGAAACAAGAACAAGGCTGGTAAGGTGGTTATAGTTTGCCGTCATCTCCAAAACCAAAACGATACCGGTTACCGGCGCTTTTACAACAGATGAAAATACCGCCGCCATGCCAAGTATCATAAAATTAAGCTGATAATCCGCGCCTACAAGCCCACACTCGGTCAATATTTTACCAAATGTGTTTCCGGCAAGGGCGCCGCACGTAATAAATGGCAGAAATATGCCGCCGCTAGCGCCGGAACCGGCGCAAAATGATGAAAAAAGTAAGTTTACAAACAGAAGCAACAACAATAAATTTATCGGGCGGTTATCTATCGAAAGAGAATTGATGAGAGGATGACCACCGCCCGTCGTTTCGTACAGATAGAAGCTCAACGGAATCGACAACAACACGGGAAGTATGGGCCGGACGGCAACCGGTATTTTCAAAAATTTGAAAAAATCCTGAGATAGATAGAGCGAGCGTTTGAACATATCACCCAATAACGCGCAAATTACCCCCAACAACACTATCCAAGGGAAAAATTTTATGGGCATGACGGTAATCGAGCGAAAGTGATAGACGGGCTGTAAACCGAAAAAATGGCCGGCCACAAGATCGCCGGTCATTGAAGCGCCCATCGCGCAAGCTATGGACATAGGAGTCATTGTTACGCGCATCTCTTCCAGCATAAAAAGAACGCCGGCAAGCGGCGCGTTAAACGCGGCTGACAAGCCTGCCGCCGTTGAGGACGCTAGGAGAGTGTTACGCTCACGCTGAGGTCTTTTGAATATTTTTAGAATCGCGATACCGGTATAGGCGGCCAACATTACGGACGGGCCCTCCCAGCCAAAAGAAAGCCCAACAGATATTGCCAGAAAACTCGCAAACCATTTGAGCGGCAGCTCAGTCTTCCAGTCTGCTTTTAGCCGCCCCTGTATTATGCCCTTTATCTGGGAAACGCCGCCGCCCGAAACCATAGGCCGGGCCACATTAGCAAGCCCAAGCAGAAGACCGGCAATTATCATAACGGCGGTTAAAAGCGCCGTGTACTTTATTGGCAAGCCGGGAAGCGCCTTGTAAATTTCGCTTCTAAGCTGGTCCGCGCGGTTCAGCGCAAGCCTGAACAGAACTATTACAAAGCCTGTGGAACATCCGATAACAATGCTTTCAAGGATTACCGCTAAGCGTGAGCCATACCACTCACGCATTATCTCTTCAATTTGATTTTCCGGTTCTTGTTTCATGATTTTTTAAAAATTTGACGGCTTCGTCTGTAGAAAAAAACTCGCTGTTCCGCCGTACAGCTAAATCCCGCAACGTTATCGCTTCCGTGCCTTCTCCGGACGGAATCAGCGCCCAGCGTATCCCCTTTTTTTCAGCCAGCGCGAATTGCGCGGTCTGTTTTTTTGCCTCAAATAACACTTCGCACGGTATCCCCTCCGCCCGAAATTTTTGCGCGATTTGCTGGTATTCCCCGCTCCGTGTCTCATCGGCGCAAATGACGGCAAGCTCCGCGTAAGTTTCGCGTTTTACGCTTTTTTTAAGAGTTTCAAGCGCGGCAAGCAGTCTGTCAAGTCCGATGGACGAACCCACGCCGGTAAGCGCTTCATTAGAATACAAATTTGTTAGATTGTCGTACCGTCCGCCGGAACATACAGAGCCGATAGACGGCATATCGTTCAAAAAAGTTTCAAAAACTATGCCGGTATAGTAATCTAAGCCCCGTGTTATTGACGGGTCAATCACGAAAATATCCCGCGTTCCGGTATCAAGCATAAAACCGCGCAAGGTTTTCAACCTGATGGAATCCGGATTATCTCCGCCCGCCGCTTCCGTCATCGCATCCAAAGTCTCGTCCCAAGAGCCTTTTGTTTCTACATAATCGAGAACAAGAAGCGCACGCCTCTCGTCAAGCTCGCCGGAAAGCAGTTTCAGCACTTCGTCCCTGCCTATTTTGGCGAGTTTGTCCACAGCGCGTAAAATTTCCACCGATTTTCCGAAGGCATCTATTTTTTGCAAAAAGCGATTAAAAAGCCCTCTGTGATTCAGCCGTACTGTAACGGGCGGCGCGCCTGCCGCCGCGAGCGCTTCTTTCATAATCAGCAGAATTTCAAAATCAGCGGCGGCGGAAGCGCTTCCAATGCAATCGAAATCACATTGCGTGAATTCCCGGTAACGTCCGCGCTGAGTATTTTCACCACGCCATACTTTCGCAATATGGTAGCGTTTGAATGGAAGCTGAAGCTCACTGCGGTGTTCCGCCGCAAAACGGGCAAATGGTACAGTGAGGTCAAAGCGCAGCGCGACATCGCGTCCGCCGTTATCGTTAAAACGATAAACCTGTTTTTCCGTCTCGCCGCCCGCCTTGCCCAGTAAAATCTGGGTATACTCAAGAGCCGGCGTGTCTATCGGCGCAAAACCAAATGCGCGGAAAACGGCTTCTATACGCTCGATAAGACTGCGCCGCTCTATCTCGGATGCCGGAAGAAAATCTCTAAAACCTTTTAATACGCGAGGTTCAATCAACTGCGCCATGTGAATCAGTCTATTCCTAAGTGATACCGATTAGCAAGTGGAGGTTTAAAATTGTTGCCATCTGGGGCAGCGGACGATTCAGGGTGAGCGCGCTATGAACAGGGCAAAACCATCGAAACCAGTATGTTTCAAGTGAAATTCATATTCTTTGATACAACACAGAAATCATGTAATCTGATAAAGTGCCGTGCCGTTCCCTCCTCTCGGGTCAAAGATTGCCGCTTTGGAACTGGCTTACCCCCATCCGCGTCTGGACTTTCCGTTCGATATTGCACATAATTATATCATATCCAAGGGGTGCGGGATGTATGAAAAAGAATTGATAAAGGCGTTAGGGTTCTCTCCAAAAGACAAGGCGGCGGATG
>JAISZZ010000015.1 GCA_031284385.1 Treponema sp. | reverse complement strand
ATTTTTTTTATATAATTTTCCATAAATTGCCAATCGGGTTCACCGTTTTTGTCTGCCGGCAATGAAATGTATGTTTCAATATACTTTTCAATAGAGACTTTTCTGCCGTAAGTATATCTATATCTTTCCATGTTAAGAATTACTGTAAGAAATAAATATCGATAAATATTTTCTTTGTTTTTGTCCTTTAATTTTAACGCATACGCGCTGTCGCCAAGATAACTGTCTTCATTTTGTACATTCACGCAGCCGGAAGTACCACTGCGGGCAACGCTAAGAAATGGCGCGATAACAAAACTATGTTTCTTATCATTTTTCAATTCAGAATTCATGAATCCAATAATACCATTGTTTATTTCACCGCTCTGAACGCAGGGTATAAGACCGGGATAATTATCGATTTCTGTTTTTGTTATTCCCTTTCCCCTTTTATAAATAAAGAGGCTTTTCAATTTAAACTTCTTCCAGTTTTCCGCGCCCAATGGTATGTTTTCACGATGGATATTGGTATCAAGCAATGAATAGTCAATTTTGTAATTTTCTAACCAGTCCGGCAATTCATCATGATCCGGGACCATCAATGAATCAAAAGAATAGTTTGCCTCGCGCCCGAAGGTTGAAAATCTGAATTTGTTTGATTCGATGCAATGGCAATAGTATAATTTAACAATTAAAGACATTGGCGCCCTGGGTTTTAATACTTTTACATTCTGTCCTGTGTAAAATGGCTCCTGCTGCACAAAAGAAGAAAGAACGCTCCCGCCCATTGCGGCGGTTATTAGTCCCGCTTCAAATGGTTTTTTATTATCAACTTCAAGAATCCTGGCGGAAACACCGCAGCTTTTATTGCTCCGGTTTACAAAGTTGTAAGCTCTTGTATCGCTTTCATCGCAAAGAGAGCATTTATTCAAATCTAACTGGCTGCCATATCTAATGGAAAAAATTTCATTCAGCCGTTTCATGCCTTTTGCCTTTAAGAAATTGATAAGCAACATATTCTTTCACTTTTTGCTCAAAATCACAAATCGTGAGTTTAGAATAATCAGTTTCCAAATATGCTTCAGCACACCATTCGTCATTGTGGGTTACAAAACGCTTTGCGGACAGTCCGGCTTTGACATCCCGCTCTTTGTATAAAGACAGCCACTCGTTTTTTATCATTTCCCATCTGCCGAAGACATCTACACGTCCCAATTTTTTGCGTTTTACAAAACCGTCATCACGGTAATAGCCGAAAAAGGTTTGCTTCCCGGCGGGGTGCGGAACATTTGCCGTCCAGACCATAACGCAGGGCGGGACAGACGCGCTGGGGTTAAAAATCTCTGTCGGCATGCTGAAAACAGCTTCGAGGGTGTGTTTTTTCAGAAGTTTTTCGCGAGTGCCCCGGCAGGTTGTCCCTAATGCGCAATTCATAGGCACCACCACAACACCAACCCCCCTTGTTACAAGTACGGAGAGAAGCGTTTCTACAAACTCTAATTCATTATGGTCAATCTGCGAATACGGCGGATTGAGAAGGCCTATATCTATGTTCTGTTTCCGCAGTTTTTTCAAGATGTTTTCATTAAAACAACTGCCATAATGTATGTTGCTTTTTCCGTCACGGCGAACAATCATATTAGCAATACATATAGCGTAAATATTGGGATCTGCCTCTATCCCGTAAAGTCCGCTTTGCCTGATTGCGGTGATTTCCTCCAGATTCGCGCCTTTCATCATTTTGCTCATTGCGGTTACGAGAAAACCTCCGGAACCCGCGCATATATCAACCACCCTGCTGTTTTTATTTAATCCGGCAGCCTCACACATAAAGTCTGTCAGATGTTGGGGAGTAAGAACAATGCCAAGCGCCTTCCCGTCATCGCCATTTGAAAACTTGATAAATTCCTGATAGAATTCGCCCAAGGCGTCAATGGAAGAATCGGAATGACTCATCATTGGTTTTATTTTTATATCCAGTTCTTGTATGTACCATCGCAGCGAATTGTCTGTGGGCATTGTTGTTGTTTGAAAATGATGGAGAGACGCAACATCATTAAAAGTATTTAACATACTTTCTATTCTATCTTGTGCTACATTTGTCTTTTTTAATATTCTTGTGATTGCGGAGCGCAGCGTATCTATCAAAGATTCAAGCGATGCGGCGTGTATATACTCAGATACAAAACTTTCATCTTGAAGTGCGATTAGAATGCCCGCGATAAATATGGGTTTATTGTTTGCCGTAACTTTTGCCACACGCAATTTATCACTCATGTCAATAGCGGTTTTGCGAATATCCTCAATTGAATACGCGAGAGATATTCTCTCGCCTTTTATGTATTTTAAATAATTGATAGGTTCCAATATAATGTTGATGTTTGGAAATTCCTTATAGCCATCGTGCCCTTTCTGCCAATAAAAGGTACTTACTTTTAAGTTTTCTTTTTTCGTGCCGCTAACGGCAACGGCTACAACATTGTAAAAATCTTTTAAAAATTTTGTATAATATAAAATACCATCCACCGCATAAGACTTAGGCTTATCAAGCAACCCGGAAACATGATATTTATTTGACTTTTTACATTCCACGACAAGAATGGTATTTGCGTTGTTGTTAAAGGTAATGATAAATTCCGGTTTTGCCTTGCCGCTGCCCCCTTGTGAGTAATCATCTAACGAACATACGGCGGGCTTACCTCCGGCCTTTTTGAGTAGTTTTTCCAGTTTGTCAATCCGCGCGACATCGCCTTGCGGGAAAACATATCCAAAGGCATTTTCGCCAAGGGTACACTTCATTTCCTGCAAAACAATAGACTCCGTAAACTGTTCAATGGCCATATACAATCCCCACCATATTTTAATTGAAACCTCAAATATTTGCAAGAGGGTAAAAGTGTCAGGGCAAAAGCATTTACTTTTTGATCGTTAAAATTTCCTTGAATTCACCGGAATTTCCAAGAAAAACTAACCACGAAGGACACGAAGGACACAAAGGATGCATGAAGCAACACGTTATTC
>JAISZZ010000149.1 GCA_031284385.1 Treponema sp. | reverse complement strand
CTTTTCTAATTTGAACGTGTCGCTGGTCATCGTATGGAGGTCTATCGCATAATGCAGACGGTAGGTTTCCCCGCTGCGCCCCTTTTCTACCACATCGGACGCGTCTACCGCCAACACTCGGCGGCCTTCTAAATAAGCCGGCTTCGGATATGAAATTAACCCGTCACGCGACAACTCCGCGCTTATATGTTTGAACCATTCGCCGCATTTGGCTTTCTTTTTTCATAAACGCTACGTCGCTGAAATCCCCTATTTTCAAGGCGAAAGCGACCGTGCTGACCGCGGCAAGCGACACTCCGTTGAGCAGATGAAACAAACAGAGCATCATTAAATCGGCGGGCGTTTTGATTTCACGCGCACGCTTTATAATCCCGAGTTCGATACATTTCCGCTCGTAATCCTTTCCGAGCAGCGGCAATAATTTGGCTATTGACGGCATATTACAAAGCTCCGGTGTTTTTTACGGTATGTCATTAAACCGATAGTTTGTCAAATATAAGTTAGTGCATATGGGAGACTTCCCCCCACCCCCCACCATCTCCCTTCAAAACCCGAATGAGTGTGCGCGTAATTCGTGTAATTCGTATAATTCGCGGACACTATTTGACAACCATCACTTTACGGATTTCGTCGATGTCGGGCGCGACAATGCGGATAAAGTACATTCCGCGGGCGACAATGTTACCGCCGTTATTTTTTCCGTCCCATGCCTCGACATACTCGCCTGCGGGACGGCTGCCGCGGTAAAGCGTTTGTACCAGAACGCCGTCCAGCGTGAATACTTGAACCGTTACCGGGCCATCGCGGGTAAGTTCGTAGTTCAGCACGGCTTTTTCGCCTTTTGTTGGATTTATCACATTGCTTAAAATTGTCGCGCCGGAACGCTGGTACACAATATCACGTATCTTTATCTTGAATGTGGCCAAATTATTGTACCAGTCGTCGCGCCAACCGCCGTTGATACGCACGCCGTAAAGCGGCCCCAATCCTTTGCTTTCTGATGGGTTTAAAAGAATATATATAAACTCTAGCAGCTTTTCAGGCATCAAGCCTTTTTCCGGCAGAGTGATGGGGTATGGGTATTGCCCCTCCTCCGGTGTGCCGGAGGGTGTCATGGCGCTATTAAGCTTGTCTATTTCTATTTCATACGCCTTAGTCACCATGTTGATATAGGGCGGCGGATAAAACTGCGCGCCTTCCTGTCGTGGAGTGGGCGGTTCGGTTTTGGGCAGCCACAATCCGTCCGCCGGCTGTTCTTTGTAGTTACCGGAGATATCAAAACCAAAACTAATTTGCGGGGGGAGATCGAGTGTTATGTTGGGAGCGTTTATGTTTCCCACATATAAATCGGTGTTGCGTATAGTTTCGCTGCCGTCATATACGGTTGCCATGCCGGGCCGCACATCCTTCATGCCAGCAATATCGCGGACGAACAGCGGCCATAACGACAGTTTGGTATCATTTGCATTCTCCGGTTTTACCATCACAAGAAGGTCTGATACGCGGTGCGGTACGGATGTGACCGGACCTTCTGGATTGTCCGGATCCCCCCATGTTCCGTATGCGCCCATTCTGAATGTATTAGGCTGCCAAATATTTAGCCCACCAGTTTTCAACCCCTGCGGGAACGCTGCTCCTCCCGTATCAATCGTTTTGTAATCACCATAATCATAATCCGTCGGATAATATGTAGAACCTAGCGGCTCAGGCCATGTGGGGGGATCCGGCGGTACATCCATGACGCTTTCAAATATACTTTCATCGTAGGTAATGCCGTTCATAATTTCATTGGCGCTGTAGCTGCCGTTCAGTGGAATAAGATATTCCTGAGCGTAAACCGATCCAGTTCCTTTAGGTAACGGTATAGGCGCGCCATCAATCGTATTGTTGCCAAAAGCTCCTGTAGTGGGCAGCGTCGTCGAATTTACAGGTTCCGTAAAACGTATATACACCTGTTTTTCGCCCGGTACGGCTAGAGAATAGGCTATTCTGGGCGGGGCGGTATCTACAGGAATAAGATAGTATCCCATGTGATCTGACCTCTCCGGTATAGTAATAATTCCATCACTGCCTAACGGGGGATATTTCAGTTTAAGCGAAGTATTTTCCAAGTTCAATTTAGGCATCGCTCCCGTATCGGGCATATCATTTTCTTGCAAGAATATAAAAACCATATCCTCACTGGGAGAAAGTTGGTAGCCTTTGTCTCCCATATTTGTATTTAGCTTGTAACCTTCTATTTCCAACGAGAAGTCGCTAAAATCGGCATTCATGGGACCCGGAGCCTGTAATCGGATTCTGTCTATCCTGCCGTTAGGACCCTTTTTGCCATTACGGTTAAACACATCTTCGGTAAAACTGTAGATAAAGCCCGCATCATCCCTCCAGTTACGGCAGTAGTGCGCTATTTGATCGCCTCCCCGCGGGAATCCCCAAGGCGCGGTAACGGATTGGTTTAAAGGTATTGAATCCGGAGTTACATAGTTATACCAAATGTTAAGATTTGCTGTGTCGGCATAGGCTCCATCTTTGTTTAATATCCAAAAAAATCCGCCGTTATCGTCTGGAACATACACTCCTTTATTTATGTCGTCCCAATTTGGCGCCTGGTCCGACCAATTCGTGTCACCAGGTTGTGGGGGAGGGGGAGCCGGAGTATGGCCGATTCTGGTTATATTGACACGCTGATTCGAAGCGGTTTTTCCTCCGTTTGCTAAAAATTTATTTACTACCCTGTGAATATGCGGATATCCGGCAAACTCTATCCAGAAGTTTTCCGCCTTCTTTGTTGTATTATCAATGTTAAGGTCGTACCATAAAGTATCGCCGCTTATAGATGCGGTACCTCCCGTAGTTGGTACAAAATTAACGCTGTATGTCCCCGGCCTGAAATGCTGATAAGAATCATTTAAATTACTATACTGCGCCTTATCGGTGTCCGTTAACGGTACCGTCCAGTTACCTGTTAAGTACAGATCACTTTCGGCTTTTACCCAGCCTTTAGAGGTCATAGTTGCCGAACCTCCCGGCCCTAACTGATCCGTTGATATTAGTTTGAAATTTTTGAATAAAAATTCTGACGGCTTCCCAATATTTATAGAAGTGGCGCTGCTTGTACCAGCGCCGCCGCTCATTGTAATTGAAAGTGAGCCTACATTAGTTGTGGTAACGCCGCTTTCCACGACAAAATCGCCGGCTGTCCTGATTTCGGCGGCCTCGCTTTGGGCGCGTATTTCGCCTGTTTTGGCGTAAAAGCCGGTACCTGAATTGTCTGCCATCCGCCAATTTGTTGAAACCGCCGCCAAATCCAAAAAGCCTCGTTTGATATTAAGAAGCGGTACTGTTCCACTTTGAAATACATCTTTAGTAAGGATTATGCCGGTACCAGTGTCATGGTCGATTTCCACATTCGAGATAGGGGTGTCTCCTTTGGATGAATCAAAAATGGTATTCGTCTTTCCGTTAAATACAAGGTTCGCTGCGTATACGCCGTCCGCGCTGTTCGTACTTGTAAGCGTAAAAGTTCCCGCGCCGTTTACGGTTATAGTACCTACTATCGGAAAGCTGCCTGCGCCCGCGGACGTGATTTCTACCTTACCCAACGTTATAAATGACAGATCTGTCCTGGCGGCAGTGCCCCTCTCAATTTTTGAAGCTATAGATATTGGCGCTGCTTTGCTGGCATAACCTCCCGTTTCGCCCGAACTCATAATAACCGATTTAGTAAATGTTACGTTGTTGCTGGCTGCTCCTGTCTGCGTTATAGAGCCGCCAGCCGTCTGTATTACAATCACGCTTTCGCCGTTACTCGGAGACAGCGCCCAATCGCTATTCGTTTTAACGGCCACACTGCCGGATGTGTTCGTTTGTGTATCGGTTTTCGAATAGATACTGGTGTTTGTAACTTTGTCGCCGTTTAACGTTACGTTGCCAAAAGCGTCTGTTTTCAGTCCTATCAGCGTCGCAGTATCATCTTTTATGCCTATACTGCCGCTTATTTTAATATCCCCAGGGGATGCAGTTTCGCTTTGTACCGTCAAATTCCACGCTCTGTCATTGGGGGTATAATATGTTGAATAATGGGCGTAAATATTTTTTGTTTCGATTTTGCCGCCCGCTGTTTCGTTCAATGTAAGGTCATTGAATACTATAATATCGTTGTAAAAAATTATGCTTGACGTTGATTTTGTCTCTATCTTAAAATCCCTGTCATAATCCTTGCTTTCACTTCCTACCCGCACATGGGCGGCCTTGACTCCGGCTGTTCCGGCGGCCGCTATGCCGCTGTTTTGATGAAAGCCGCCTTCCGCATCGATATTCCCCAAGATACTCAACGTTCCCCGATGCTTGATGTTGACATCGCCGGAACTGTATACATCGCCGCCAAAAGTTACGTTAGACGCTCCTGTTCCGTATGAGGCATCTGTACCTACAGTTATAGCTCCGAGTTTGCCTGTACTATTGCCAACAGCGCCTGCCATCAAAATGTTAGCGGCACCGGCGTTCATGCTGAGGTTTTTGCCGCTGGCAGCAACGTTCAGATTTCCTTTAAAAACTATGCCACCTTCGGCGTTTACGGATACGGAGACATTTAAGTTCCCGTTTCTCTGCGCGTTGAACGCGCCACCGCCAAGCGATATTTTGCCGGCACTTACCTCTATAACGCCGTTACCCGATACTGTGCCTGCCGCTGCCGCTGCCGTGCCGATTCTGAGCGTAAGATATTTTCCGGCTGATTGGTACTCGCCTACAATTTCTATATCCGCATTTTCGTCGTTTTGAAGCGTCATCGGGTACGACACGCCCGTTCCACCGAACACACCGGTATCGTAGCCTGTTTTTGATACCGATATTTTGCCGGTGGCTTCGCTCCCCACGATATAAGATGCCGCCGTTATCCCTTTCCAAAGCGATTGATAATATATGTTCGAAACGCCCGTATTTCCGTCGCCGTACTCTACGGTTTTATTCGCTGTAAGAGGCGAAAGCGTGAAGGTGCCCGCTCCGGCATCTACGGTCGCGCCTTTGTTTATCAAACCATCCAGCCTTAAAATGATGTTTTTGCCGCCGGAATCTATTTCTACGCCATCTGGCGACAATCCCATATATCCCGCGTAAACCATAACCCCCGCGGCGCCCGTGCCTTCTACCCGCGATTTAGTGCCTATCGAAAGTGAGCCTAGTTCCATAAATGACAGACTGCCCACCGTCCCGCCAAAAACTATATCATTGTTCAGCGTGTTCAGCGTCAAATCCAGTTGACCGCCCGGACTAGAATACACATCTTTGTTGAAAATTATGCCGCCGTCCGCTTTGATTTCAAGGTTTTGTTCCAGCCGTATCTTGGAATTTACCGTTAGTTTTGAGTTCGCGGCATCGGTGCCGATATCGATTGTTATTGGACTGGTTGCGCTGACATCCGTTACCATCTCTCCGCCGGCATTGATGGTAAGCGCTTTATGCGCGCTGTTTGTATAATTGCCCGTAAACACTATATCAGAGGCGCTTTCTAGCGTCAGCTTATACTTTGCGCCTGCTACCCCGCTTACCGACAATGTTCCTGAACTGGAATTGCCAATCGCAACGCCGCCGGCGGTGAGATTGCTAAAATTGGACGAATAATAAATATCTGAACTAGAGGAATCTGTGTCGCCGAATTCTATCGTTTTACCGTTCGTGTACGGCGCAAATGTTACAATCCCAGTTCCCGCATTTATTGAATTGCCGCTGTTTTCGCTATACAATCCGTCGGTTTTTAGGGTTATGTTTTTATTATCATAGGCGCTTACGCTGATTGAGCCGCCGCCGCCGCTACCCAACGTTATTGTTCCTGCCGCTATGGTAAGGTCGCCGTTTTTTTCTATGTTTGAGAGCGCCGCAAATTCCTTTAACGCGATGGCGTTGCCGGCGTTTCCAGTCAGCGTTATTGTACTGGTTCCCGCGTTAAACTTAATCGACTGACTGCCCGCGTTAAGCCCGTCTACGTTGCTATTAATATTCATGTTGCCGCCGCTTAAAATGAGCGTATCCTCAAACAATTTTATGCTGGATGCCTCGATTTTAACCTCGCCGCTTACTGATGTTATGCTGCCGCCGGTGTTCAAATTTATGACTTTGCCTGCGGCGGTTATTTCCAGATTGCCGCTAATGTCGTTGACCGCTTTTGTTACGGTTAAATCGTTCACCGAATTGTACTTGACCCCATTTGAACCGGACAGCGAGACCGAGCCTGTAACCTCGTTAGCTCCGGTAAAAGCAATCGCGCCCGATCCGGTCAATGTCAAATTTTTAGCTTCAACCACCGCGCTGCTTGTAATACCGCCGCCGTAATTCGATATGTTTATATCGCCGTCAGCCGAAACCGCCTTTGTTATCGCTATGCCGGCAGAAGGAGAGGGGTTTGTTACAAAAGCAATCACGCCGCCGTCTGTATCTTCCAGCGAAATATTGCCTGCGATGCTGTTAGCCGATTCTGTCGCCGATATTCCGCCTTTCGCCTTTATGGAAATGCCGTTGCCCGTTAAAACGCCGGTGGACTTCTGGGTAAATAACTTTTCGCTTATGATTATGCTTCCGCCTGAACTGTTAATCACGCCTTCAGGCTCAAAATTGCCGAGCATCCCTGAAACGATAAAGGTGTTGCCGCCTATATTAAGATATGTGCTGGCCGCGATGCCTGCGCTGCCCGCCACGCTCGCATTGCCCGCCAGCGTCAGCGAGCCGCCGTTTAGATTAAGGCTGCCTTTTATATCGAGCGTGCCTGTGGCTATCCTGTTGCCGCCATTTACAATCGTTATGTCATAAAAACTTGTAAGACCGGAGAGGCCAGCGCCTGCGCTGTCGTTGAATTGGGTTAGCCCGCTGTTCGTATCCTGCGGAAAAGACAACGTTTCGCTGCCGGTTAGAATCAGCGTTCCCTCGTTACTGTAAGCTAACGCAGTTAGATCATTTTCATCCATCGCGAGGCTCGCGCCGCTTTCGATAGAAAGACTGCCGTTCGCAGTTATGGCAAATGTAGCCTCGCGGGCGCCTGCTGTTATAACAATGTTTTTGAATTTATTGATGCCCGCCAGTCCGGTATTAGCGGATGTATATTTTACCGTGCCGGTAGAAATTTCGCCGGCTGGGCTTAACGTTACTGTTTGACCGCTAACGCCATCCAGCACTAATGTTGCGCTGTCGTTCATCGAAAAACCGCCGACAGCAGTTACAGTCAGATTGTGATTGCCCATAGTAAGAGCAGCCGCTGACCCTATCTCTAACACGGGTACAGTGATGTCAGATGTCGTCGTAGGCTGATTTATCGCGTAGGGAATTATGACCTTGGGCGTTGCAGTATCTGGCACTATATTGGAGTACCAGTTACCCGCAGTGTTCCAGTCAGTGTCACTCCCACTCAATCCCGACCATACATATCCAACAAAAAAATTTATATTGTTGCCGTTGTCTGTATTATTGTTGATTGGGTCGCCGACAGTACCACCAATATACTTTGTTGAATAGGCATCCGATATGACTGTATTTGTTATATTCACCGTTGCTGTGTCAACGTCAAATATAAACTGAGTAGTATCTGTGGATTTGAGAGTCCCGCCGTCTAAAATTATACTGTTAGTAATAGTTTGAGTTTTACCACCTTCAAATCTAAGTTCACTGCCACTAGTTGTCGCTGTTATGATGTAGAAAGTGTTATCACCAGTTACTTCATGCGTACCGGTAGTAAAGTTTACTGTGCCGTTGCTGTGACTGAATATTCCACTATTGTTCCAGTTGCCGCCAACAGCGGTTGTGCCGCTTGAAGCCGTAAACACTCCGCCTGCAGCAATTGTCAAAGCGCCGCCAACTGAAATATTGCCGCTGCCACCGGTCAATGTGCCAGCAACCGTCAAATCGCCAGTTACGCCAAGAACGCCGCTTCCCAAAATGAATGTGCCACTGTTATTAACAGTGGCAGCGCTAATGTCTCCATTGGCGGTCAACGTTGCGCCATTGTTCACGTCAATATTGGTAAAAGTGCCGCCTGCTATACCTACAGCCGCCATTCCCGTAATCTCCAATGTGCCAACACTTGCTGTCGGCCCAGTTGTTATAATAGCAACTGTGCCGGCTATAGTTGCCTTATCGCTGCTTCCTGGATAACCGGTACCGGGATTCCAGTTACCTGAATCATCCCAATTGTTAGACGCCGTCCCAATCCAAGTGTAATCGACACCCCATACCGCCGCGTTAAAATAGGCAATAATAACCAGCATAGACAATATTTTATTCATCTGTTAATTAACTTTCCTTATTATTTACGGCAGGGCGAGTGAACCCCGCGTTGTTTTTCAGATGCGGTTCATCAGAGATTTTATTTCTAGTCTACAATCCAACTATTTCTTCCGCAGACAAGCCAGTAACGCGGGTTATCATATCAAGCGGTATCCCCATAGCTCGCAGCTTTTTCGCCGTCTCTTTCCGCTCTTCTAACCTTCCCGCTGACCTTCCCTCAGATATTCCCGCTAACCTTCCCTCTTGTATGCCTTCACGTTTGGCCTCAACCATCTTGCTTTGCATATCCACTTCGTACTTGTATTCACTTATCAGCCGCGCCCGCTCTACCTCATCACGGCTTATCTTTACCAACACCTCACTCGCCATCGCTATACCCTCCTCATACCACAATATCTCATTTATCTTTTGCCTCCTCCCTTTCTCCGTTAAGTAACGAAAATAAAATGCCCACCTCTCCGCTCCGCTCATTGCCGATGCAGGCTTTTCTTCCAACGAACTCAACTTCGACAACTCCACTGTGATTATTCGACTGCGGCCTCCAAGCGGTATACCAAGCCTACTGTCGTAATACTCAAACTTATGCATAAACCCTGCGTCTTCGAAAAAATCCCGGTTCGCCAGAAACGCTATCTGGTACGCCATCTTTAGTTCACCGTAACTCTTACCTGTACCCCTAATGTCCTGCCCTGTAAACAGTTTTCCCGCGTAAAATTCTAGCCTCACAGGTTCGAACTTGTCAGGATTCATTGACATCTCTACGTTGACGTAATCACCGTCAGACAATTTGCATTGCATATCAAAACGAACCTGCCTGTCCCGCAGATTCTCTATGGCCGGCTCGTTTGTTGTTATATGAACAGACGCTATTTCACGCCCGATTAATGCAGTAAGCAGTTTAGCCAGAGCCCCCATAGATTCCGGCGTCTCCTTCGTGAATACCGCCTTGAATACGTTGTCAAAGCGGATGTCTATTAAGTCTTCTTGTTCATCCAAATGTATAATGACGGCCTCACTCCTACCGGAAAGTATATACGCATTCCCGGTTTTTTACAACAAACCGCCACGCTACGACTAAAACACAAATACATACCGCCACCCGCTGCCGTTGTTAGCGGCGGCGGATGTGGTCTTTTCAAGCAGGGCTATAAAGCTGCTGCGGCAAAAAACAGCGACTCGCGGCGAGGGGTCGTCGGGCGGCAGTTCGATACGGGCGCGCCTGCCCTGTCGCAATGCTGCGGCGCATTCCGCGTCAACCTCACAGACTGGTATGGAAAGCTTGTAAAAAATACCCCTGTCGATTGGGCGCAGCGCGTTTGCTATATCAGCGGACGCGGAATCCGGCGGACAGTTTAAAGTGAGTGCGTCAGCCAGCGAAAAACCACCTACCTGTGTCCGCGTAAGTTGAATAAGGTGCGCACGTGAGCCGGCTTCTATGGCTATGTCGCGTGCAATAGCCCGAATGTATGTGCCGGCGGAACAATGTACGCCAAGTTTTGCTAACGGCGGTTCGTAACCTAGCAACGTTAGTTCGTAAATATTGACCGGACGGGGTTTCATTTCAACCACGGCACCGCCGCGCGCAAGTTTGTGGGCGCGTTCTCCATTTATATGTATTGCGGAATAAACCGGCGGAATCTGCGCCATTTCCCCTTGGAAATGTCGTATAACCGTTTCTAACGTGTCTTTAGCCGGAATGGGAGCGCAGGCGGTTACCAAGCCTTCCGGATCCAGCGTATCGGTTTCGGAACCAAGCCGCATGACAGCTTCGTAACGCTTGTCGCAGTTTGTTAAATATGATGTGAGTTTTAACGCTTTGCCTGTCAGAATAACCAGTAGGCCGTCCGCAAATTTATCGAGCGAACCTGTATGCCCTACTTTTCCTGTACAGAGTGCCTTTTTTACCGGAGTTAGAGCCTCAAACGAAGTGATTCCTGCGGCTTTATTCAGTAAAAGCAAACCGTCATTCAAATTAGAATTTAAGCGTCTCTCCGCCCGCCGGCCACAGAATATCGATGATTCTATCAGCGGCACCATTCAAAAGCGTTTCGGTAATATAAGAGGGATCATTTACCTTTGATTTAAGCTCAGCAACACGCTCAGGACGTACCTCGTCCGGCACGGCGGAAACAATTTCTATTGCGTTAAGCCAATCAGCCTTTTTAAACGCTTCCGCAGAAATAATAACCGTATCATCGGTTTTGGCTATTTTGCCCGCCGGAGCGCTCCGTCCACCTTCATTAAGGGGTCGCGTTGGTTCTATTGGACCTGTCCTTCCGATTATCATGTTACCATCCTACCTAAGTCAATTATCGGCACAAACCAACAATTATTAAATAAAACTATAAATAGCTTACAGTTGACGCAACTACATTACGTCCCGATACAAAAACAGAAAATTCACCTTTCTGTTCCTGCCGCTTCTCTAACTCTGATAAAACATCCAATGTGGAACCTCGAAGGTATTCCTCGTGGATTTTTGTCATCTCGCGTCCTACACAAACATAACGCTCGTTTTCAAATTCGGCTAAATCCGCCAAAAGTTTTAGTATGCGAAACGGCGACTCATATAGAACAAAGGCTGCGCCACCGTCCAAAAGCTCTTTAAGGCGGGAACGGCGTTTACCGCTTTTAGGTGATAAAAACCCCTCAAAAACGACTGTTTTATCACAAGCGCCAGCCACGCTGACAAGACTAGCAAATGCAGACGGGCCTGGAACCGGAACAACCGTATGTCTTCCTGCCGCCGCCTGCCGTGCCAAAACAGCCCCCGGATCGCTAAGCCCAGGGCTACCCGCATCGCTTAAATAGGCTATATCCAACCCATTATTCAGCTCGTCAACTAGTTTCCGCGCCGCCGTCTTTTCGTTGGCCGCCCTACAAGAAACCAGTCTAGCCCTTATTCCAAAGCTCGTCAATAGTTTGAGCGTCCGCCTTGTGTCCTCGCACGCAACTATAGAAACGCTCTTGAGTACATCGAGCGCCCGCAAACTTATATCCCGCAGATTGCCTATCGGACTCGCGACTATGTATAATGTTGACATCCCCTCTGGTTTTACCATTAAAGGCATATTTTTGAAAGGGGGCGTTCAGACGACACCGCGCCCATGCCTCCCCATAGGGCAACGCTGATTAACTTGAACGCAATTTTGTACTGTTTTACCGCGTGTGTTTCATTTGACTTTGAATCATATACTGTTTATACTTATTATGTATCGTTTTTTGACGATTAATCCTAATAATCAAAGAGGTATATTATGACGAAAAATCAATGGCATTTGCAGGTTTTTATTGTTGGATTGGCTGCCGGCCTGATTTTGGCAGCGTGCAATGTTGCTGGCGAAGGAATTGATATTGAGGAATCGTCGGAATTCGTAACGCGAAAATTTTCGGGGACACTAGGGGAAATCGCTGATACCCTGAAAACGGAGAGCGATAAGGGTAACCTTCTGCCACCGCAAATCAAAAAAGTGGTCGCGTACAGCGGCAGCAAACGTATAGGCGAGTATGTATTCACCCCCCCCCCCCCGCTGAAAATGAGCTGGCTGAGGATGTTGACTCATATCCGTGGGAAATTACGGCGCAAGTTCCGGCAGTATCGCCGGTAGCTTCTTTTGTCGTGGAGTTTATACGGGTAGATACTAGTAATGAACCAATTAAAGACGAAGACGGCGACATCTTTGTCAGCAGAACAGATATAAATGACAACAAAAATATACCGTCCAGCAGCGGTATTGTGCTTGTTGTACAAAATGAAACGAGCGGAATAACGCTGGAAACCTTGTCAAAAATTGGAAAGACGGGTTACTTGTACAACTTCCTGGAAGATATAGATTTGAATGACTGGTACGGCAAAGACGGCCATCCTGAATACTGGGAGCCGATAGAATACACAGCGGACACCGGTATACCTTTTAATGGAAACAATACGACCATCAGCAACCTGCGGCTCAAAGGCGGCGATGTCAGGTATAGCGGCTTTTTTAGTAGTGTTGGGAGACGTATCTGGGGAACTCCTATTACCATAGAGCTTGACCCTGAGTGGACAGTCACTTTGACCGGAAACAAAGAGCAGGTCGACATCGGCGGATTTGCCGGTTTTGTCGATAGGAGCAAGTATTGCGAGGCCGTAACTGTAAAAGGCAAACTAAATATTGTTGATGATAGGGGTACGCCTGACTATGCCATTATCGGCAGCCAAAGTGTGCTTAACGTTGGCGGAGTGGTTGGAGATGTTCTGTCTTTCAAAAATAACGCTCAACGTTATCCAGAAAATTCATTTGAAGGCGGTAACGGATTTGTTGATATAACTGTAGAGACTAAAGCGGACGATGTTCGTGTCGGCGGTTTTGCAGGTTCGTACCGTGGGCAAATGTACTGGGGGTATACTACACGTGTAAAGAGCGACATAACGGTAAATGCGAACAGTACGACGACACGGGTAGGCGCTTTTATTGGTCTCGCGGGCAACCCAAATTACAGTTATGAATTTGGCCGTATACAAAAAGGCATTGTGGAAGGCGCTATAATCGTTAACAACGATAAAGAAAATAGCGTCAACTATGTATCGGGACTAGTTGCATATATCTCCGCACCTGAACTCGTAACAAATGGTATGAATATCACTGGGCCGCTTATTAACGAAAACATAAGCTATGTAAAGTCAATTGAGCTTAATACGGCCGTCGGTGCTGTAAACCATGTTGCCCGAATTTTAGCGGGTTACGAAAAAATTGAGGACGATGGTGCACTTAGATCAGAGCCAACCAGACTTGTCAGCGACGCGGACAGCGACGGCGACCCTAAAAAAAGGTTAAACAAGGCTTATTCCGGCATGACAGTAACCGTGAATGGCGAGACTGCCTCGTTTGCGCCCACGGGTATTACCAATATAAACGAGCTGTTCAATGGCGTTGATATTGCTGAATCGGAACCGGTCGTTGAATTGCCTGAAGAAACAGAAACTCCAATTGAAGAAACGATATAATCGTTTAACGAGATAATCGTTTAACGAAACAACCGCTTAAAGAAAACAATGGCTCGTGCGCTGCACGAGCCATTGTTTTTCTATGCCGTCCGGCAGAACTTTCGCGCTAAAAATCTATTTGTTCAAGGACGGCTCGCCGCCTGAAGCTTTGACACGGAAGTTTCAAACGCATGGTACGCGCAAGTATCAGCGCCGGTATAATCGAAACCAGCGTAAAGCCCATAGACCCACGCAAACACACGGTTAAACGCCTCGCTTATACCGGCGGCGGATATGTCCGTGAGTGGCATTGGAACTGCATCGACAGGATGGCCGTTCCGAAAGCGCGCCGCCTACCGGTTACAAAATACGTGATACGACAGCGCCGTGCGTTATTTCATCCTGCTTTAATTCATCGCAGCCGGCGGGCGGCGGGGTATTAGTCACACTGCCCAAGAACCGCCTACGAAAGTTCGATAGGGTAAGAAAATTGGGGGGTAGCGGAATAAGCGGCTTTACCGCTTATTTACAGACAAAAGCCGCTTATGGAGCGCAGGGGGGCGCGTAAATAGAGCGGCTATATGCCGCATAGGTATGGAAATAGCGCCCCCCCTTATAATTTACATCTCATTCAATGACCGTACCCGTAAATATGAAATTGTTATAACGTTTCCGTTGAGGGCTTACAATATGGGCGTGTTTATGCTAAATTTTTTACATTCTGTCATTAGGAGGATACTGTGGAACTTTCAAATTTTCATAAGGATCGTTACGGGTACAAGCCCAAGCTGCCTGAGATTTTAACGGGAAAGTTGGATGAGCTTGCCATCGAGACAGGCGCGGCAACTGAGGCGCTCACCGATAAGGATGAGCTTAAAGCGTTATTTAAGCATACATACGGTAAATCGATCGCACGTTTTGTTAAGGGAAAGAATGAAAAAAACAGCCGTACCTTGAATGTTGGCGTGATTCTTTCAGGCGGACAAGCGCCTGGCGGGCATAACGTTATCGCGGGATTGTTTGACGGGTTAAAGAAAGGTAATCCGGCCTCAAAATTGTACGGATTTCTAGGCGGCCCGTCTGGACTTACAGACAACAAGTATATAGAAATCACTTCGAATCTGCTGGATAAGTACCGGAATACGGGGGGGTTTGACATTATAGGGTCGGGGCGAACCAAAATCGAAACGCCTGAACAGTTTGCTGCCGCCCTTGCGTCCGCAAAAAAGTTGAATCTGAACGCGATTGTGATAATAGGCGGCGATGACAGTAATACCAATGCCGGCCTGCTGGCGGAATACTTTTTGGAAAATGGCAGCAGCGTTCAGGTAATAGGCTGCCCTAAAACCATAGACGGCGACCTGAAACACGAGTACATAGAGGCGTCTTTTGGGTTTGATACCGCAGTAAAAACTTACAGTGAGCTTATTGGAAACATCGCGCGGGATGCAAATAGCGCTAAAAAATACTGGCACTTCATCAAACTCATGGGGCGTTCTGCCAGCCATATCGCATTGGAGGCGGCGCTGCAAACTAATCCCAATATTTGCTTTATTTCGGAAGAAATCGAGGCCAAAAAAATTTCTCTCTCTCAAATTATCGACCAAATTTGTGACTCGATAGTAAAGAGAGCGGCGAATAACGAAAATTTCGGCATAGTTCTAATACCGGAGGGGCTTATCGAATTCATACCGGAAGTAAAGGCGCTCATTTCCGAGTTGAACGATGTTATGGCCAATCATAAAACTGAATTTGAGCAGGCAAAATCGTTTAAGGAACAGTGCGCGTGGCTCGAAAAAAAACTTATTCCTGCGTCGTACGCGCTTCTCGAAAGCCTGCCTGAAGAAATTGCACGGCAACTGTTGATAGACAGGGATCCGCACGGCAATGTGCAGGTTTCACGCATCGATACGGAAAAATTGTTGATCCGTCTTGCGGAAAAACGTATCGCGGAGTTGAAAGCCGGCGGCAAATTCAACGGAAGTTTTTCGGCACTTGGACATTTCTTTGGTTATGAGGGACGTTCCGCCTTTCCCAGCAATTTTGACGCGGATTACTGCTACAGTCTCGGTTTCAGCGCCTTCGCATTGATAGCGGGCGGTCTTACAGGTTATATTTCCAGCGTTAGAAATCTTTCCGCGCCGGCGGTAAAATGGATCGCAGGCGGCGTTCCAATCACTATGCTGATGAATCTTGAACAGCGTAAGGGTAAAAAGAAACCGGTAATAAAAAAAGCCCTAGTAGATTTGAATGGAGCGCCGTTCAAGGCTTTTGCCTCGGTTCGGGACGAATTGGCGCTGAAAACCAGCTTCAAATATCCGGGCGCGATTCAGTATTATGGCCCGCCTGAGGTTTGCGATCAGACTACCATCACGCTCAAACTGGAATGTGGAGGAAAATGAGCGCGGCACTGTCATGGAATACGCAGGCACTGTTGAAAATCATCGCGGCAGAGAGGATGGCCTCATTGTGTACCCTGTTTATTCACGCAGGTCGCGGGGGCTTTCTATAGGGGTAAATCTATATCCAGACAAGAAATGTTGCAACTTTGACTGCGGGTATTGCGAGGTTTTTCCGTTTTCAGGCAGTGTTAAATTTTCGATTGCTTTGATGGAAAGCGGCCTGCGAAAAGCCATAGCCGGTGCGGTGGCAGAGAGTGTTCCGGTAAAAGACATCTGTTTTTCTGGTAATGGCGAACCTACGCTTTCACCGGATTTTGCCGAAGCGTTGCTGGCAGCCGCCGCGATACGCGAGGATGCGGCGCATTGTCATGCGGTGCGTTGTCACGCGGCGCATTGTCATGCGGCGCGTGATAACGCACCGGCTAAATCCAGCCTCGTTGTGATAAGCAACGGTACGGGGCTGCTGCGGGAGGACTGCTTTGCTTTTCTGGAAAACAGTGTCCGCCCGCCTGTTTCGGCGGAACTTTGGTTGAAACTGGATGCGGGCGGCGCGGACTGGTATAAAAAAATTGACGGCGGCGCGATAGATTTTGACCGGCTCACCGGCGCGATAAAAAAGTTTTCCGAAAACAGCGCGTTTGTGATACAGACAATGCACTGCGCGGTAAACGGTGCCCCGCCGCCTATTCGTGAACTGCGCGCTTGGGCTGAACTTACCGCGTATATCGCAAAATCTGGAAACGTAAGGCTTGTACAGATATATGGCAAGGCGCGTCCCAGCCCGCACGATCCGGTATGCGCCGCTCTACCGCTCGCATCTCTTGAAAAACGCGCCGAAGCTCTAAAAACAGCGTTCAAGGAGTCCGGCATAACGGATGTTCCCATTGCCGTTTACGAATGACCTGCGCCCCGCCGCAGATAGGAAGTATTTTACTAAAGCGGGGTATTAAACTTTCAATATATGTATACTAAAGTATACGAAGGGGCATACAAAATGGAGAAGCTTTATTTAGACAATTTTAGAGGTTTTTCAAAAAAATCTATAGATATTCTTGATGTAAATTTCTTGGTAGGAGAAAATAGTTCTGGTAAAAGTTCTGTATTAATGGCTATGAATATAATCTCTTATCCTGGCTTTTGGTTTAACATGGAATTTTACGCAGGTGATTCTCAATCGTATTCTTTTGAAGATCTTGTATCAGCCGAAATGAAAGATAAATCATTTTTTGAACTTGGATATTTAAAAAAAGAATTTTCTTTTATTTTCAAATTTATCAATTCAAATGGTAAGCCTATAATTGCAGAAGGAATTTTTGAAAAAGAAAACTCTGTTTTCTACTTTTTTTGTGAAGAAGACAAAATTAGATATAAAATGCTAAAGGAAGAATCAATATCTTTGCCCAATATGAAAACCTTTTCAAAAAAAGAAATAAATCAAATGACTGCAATTGCAGTGAAATCTAATGTTAACTCTCCTATGATGCTGCTTTCATTATTTGATTTTGTGTTTAACAATAAAAAAAATAGTTTTCAAGGAAAATTGCCAATTTCTAATATAATACCAATAGCGCCAATAAGAAGTAAACCGAAAAAAACATATGATGAGCCGGGTACGCTTGAAAATTCTGAGGGAGATCATATTCCCTATGTGATAAGGCGAATGTTGAAAACAAAAAATGAATTTTTACAAAAAATTAATAACTTTGGCGAACAAAGTGAATTATTTAAAAACATTGACATCAAAGAATATGATTCCGCAGATGACGCTCCTTTTAGAATGAATTTTATTTTGAACAAAGAACCTATAAATATTATTAATGTTGGATACGGTGTTTCGCAAGTTTTGCCTATATTATTTACTTTATTTACACAAAAAAACAGCGTAATAACAATTCAACAACCTGAGGTACACTTACATCCCAAAGCTCAAGCCGCAATAGGAAGTGTGTTTTTTGATGCTTCCATAGAAAATTTGAAACAAAAGTTGATTATTGAAACTCACAGCGATTATTTGATTGATAGATTTAGGAGGGAACAAAGACAGGCAAAAAAAAAATCAAACGCCCATGTTATTTTCTTTTTACGTAAAGATGGAATTAATCAAGCATTTTCTATAGCCATTGATGACAATGGTAATTATAATGCCGACCAGCCTAAAGAATTCAGGGAATTCTTTATAAAAGAAGAAATGGAAAATCTTGGGATATAACGATGATTGTTCTTGATACCAATTCTTTTTCATCTGTATTTGATTCAGACTGCAGCGATAATTGCGAATTTCGTTTTGTTCTTCAGTGGGTTTTAAATCAAAATCATGCCTGTTTTGTATTTGGCGGATCAAAATATAAATCTGAAATAAAAAAGATTATAAAGTATTTAAAATTAATAAGTGAATTGCAGAAGGCGGGAAAGTTTGTAGAAATTAATTGTGAAATGATTGACGATTACGCAAAAGAGCTAAAAGGAATTTGTACTGATAAAGTTTTTAACGATGAACATCTTGTATCAATCTTGAATATATCGGGCTGTAAATTATTATGTACGAAAGATATTGAAGCAATGCCCTATATAAAAAGAAAAGACTTCTATTTTGATCAAAAAATACCTCGTATTTATTCTGGGGCACGAAATAGGGATTTACTTAACGTAAATTATATTGTGGAATTGAAAAACAAATGTTAATCGCGAGATTTTTTACAGGACATCCTCATGCCTAACCCCCGCCTTGAACTAACCTGGATCGGCAAGGAAAACCGCCCCCGCCTGGAGCCGCGTATTTTGCTGGAGGACACCACCAAAAGCTGCCACGCCAAACACCGCACCGGCGCAAAAGACATCTTCGACAACCGCCTCATTTTCGGGGACAACCTTCTGGCCCTCAAAGCCCTGGAACAGGAATTTACCGGCAAGGTAAAATGTATCTACATAGACCCGCCCTACAACACCGGCAGCGCCTTTGAGCATTACGATGACGGGATAGAACACTCAATCTGGCTGGGGCTTATGCGGGACAGAATTGAATTGTTGTATAAATTATTAGCAAACAATGGAAGCATCTGGATTTCTGTTGATGATAGTGAGAGCCATTATTTAAAAGTAATGGCGGATGAAATATTTGGACGTGTTAATTTCATTGCTAATGTGATTTGGCACAAGAAGCACACAAGGGCGAATGATGCAAGATGGTTAAGTGATAATCATGATCACGTTTTATTATATGCAAAAGAGAAGCAAATATGGCAAAGGAATCTCTTGCCAAGAGACACAAATGCAAATGAAAATTATACTAAT
This sequence comes from Treponema sp., assembly GCA_031284385.1. Next base: position 512 of record JAISZZ010000149.1, on the reverse strand, counting down.
CCGGATAATGATCCGAGAGGAGATTGGGCATCTGGTCCCTGTCATGCAAAAACGCCGAGTGAAAGTACTATTTATGAAATTGTAACACCATCTGGCAGAAAAATTATGCCGCCTCCAGGAACCAGTTGGCGCTTCAATAAAGAAAGATTTAATGAATTAATTGCTGACAATCGAATATATTTTGGTGTTTCGGGTAATAATGTCCCAAGGTATAAACGATTTAGAGCCGAGGTTCCAAATGGCCTTGTCCCAACAACAATTTGGCTTCGTGAAGAGGTTGGGGATAATCAAGCGGCGAAAAAAGAAGTAAAGGAATTTAACCCAAACAATGTCTTTTCCACCCCCAAGCCAGAACGTCTTATTCAGCGTATCCTCCACATAGCCACCAATCCCGGCGATCTCGTCCTCGACTCCTTTGCCGGTTCCGGCACTACCGGCGCAGTGGCCCACAAGATGGGGCGGCGCTGGATCATGGTGGAACTGGGCGAACACTGCCACACCCACATCATCCC